>CAZKAY010000041.1:0-18163 GCA_964550975.1 uncultured Thermoproteales archaeon
CAACTAAAGTTATATCGAATGGAAGGATTCCAAAACGCATATACATCATAATAAGTTTATATTAAATATACTTTATGATTTTCTTAACGTTTATCTAAGTATATTAACAACTCTTTCTCATCAATTTCCAATACGCTTGCCTTTAACAATTTGCTGGCCGTTTTATCGAATACGAATACCCCTTTAAATAATCGGTTATTTAAAAGCCATGGAAGCCAATATCTATCATCCTCCCACATATTCTCATATGGAATTTTATCGATATCTATCCAAAAGGGTTTGATTTCATCACTCTCCTTTATACTTCCCACAAATTTATTTGCAGTTAAAACATATACTATCCAATCCGGTTTCAACTTATCTTTTCCAAAGAAAAATAGAAGTATCCCCTGATACTTTAAGTTTAATGGTGTAATTCCTGCTTCCTCCATTAACTCTCTTCTAGCTGCATTAAAAATATCCTCATCTTTCTCTATCTTCCCTCCCGGAGCATTTATCTTGCCAACACCGAATCCCTTATTCTTTCTAGCCAATAATACTTTATTGTCATTAAAAACGTAACATAAAACAGCTCTAGTAACCATTTAATCACCATAAATCTATCATATAGGCATGAAAACATAGAATTATGGCTTAACTGTATAGTATATTCTCTTCTTGTTCTTCCCCTTAAGAACTATTTCTCCGAAATCTTATATTTACCTCTATATTTTTCTTAATAATTTGATTGGCCTTTATAATAGTGTCTTCAAATATCTTTCTATCCATTTTCTTGATACTAAAATCATCTTTAGCCCTATCCGGATCTATATGCCCTCCAGTAATCAATGCATTATAATCCTTATACATTATCGCCGAAATTATATGCGCCGCAGTATGTAACCTCATTAAACGATATCTTCTATTCCAGTCTAAGATAAGTCTAACTGTTTCACCAATATTTCCCTTAAACTCCTTATCCAATATATGTATAACATCTCTCTTTTCATCGAATTTTACAGATACTACTCTATATTTTATATTATTTGCTATTATTTCCCCAGTATCATTTGAAATTCCACCAGAATATGGATGAAATATTGTTCTATCTAATATAAGTCTATTTCCATCTATATTAACAACCTTAGCCTCAATTTCTTTGACATAGCTATCTTTCTGATAAACTAATTCAGTCATTTTTATCCCTCCTTCTATATATTTTTACACTATTTATATCAATTGTTTTCCAATCTATCTTAAAATTCATCTTATTTAGTATATCTAATATATCATCATTTTTAAGCCCATATTTTTTACCCTCATTTAATATATCCTTTAATAGACACACATCGATTTTGGATAAATACTCTTTAAACTCCTTTGGTATGACTACCATTTTTTTCTTAGATAGTCTAGATTTAACCTTCTTTTCTGGAAAATATTTCTTGAGTCTAAGATATACTTCTGGGGTTGGAAGCTTATCTCTAAATAATATTACTTCGTGTGGAAGTTTTTTGAACAATTTTGCACAGCTAAGATTCTCATTTACAGCTATAATTATATTTATATTTTTAAGTTGAGATAGTTTTTGAAGTTTTCTTCTCAAATATTCTGGGGTCCAGAATCCAACTATCTCCAAATATACTTTTAATCCATTTTTTGTAAAAGAGAAATCAGGGATAAATATCTTCCTATTTACTATAATTGGCTCAGGCTCTCTGAAAATATTCCATCCACTACCAAGAGTTTTAAATCTCTTATAAAATGTCATTTCAACCATACTATCATATTCTTCCATCCTTATATCGATTTGAGGAAATAGGAAACGATATCTATCCGATATATAAAATAGATATTTTCTACCACTCTTTCTCTCAACTCTAGCCTTTATACTCCATTTACGTGTAGAAAATATATAGGGTATAAGTTTCGCAAGCCTTGTACCATATCTCTGTGTTTGCCTTAGAATTGAGGCAGGACCATCGATATTAAGCCTAATAGTATTTTCATCTATCTGGTCGGCCATATACATTAATCCAAGTCTTTTAGCATTATATAATAATATTTTTACCTCGGTTCCAGTTGCAATGAAATTTATAGTCATATTTAATGCTTTAAATAATAATGTCTGTGTAAGAGAGAGATTATACTGCTTTAATAATTCTATGGGAGATATTGGTTTAAATTCTTTTACAGTATCCTCTTCCTCATATGTTGAATAGAAACTTTTAATAAGCTCTGGCACAGTTATATTTAATTTCCCTGCTACCTTCTTAAAAACTCTATTCCTCTCCTCCTCATTTAAAACAAATCCATTATATACTCTATTTACTTCATAAAATACTTCTAGACGAGCTTTAAGGGAATCTACTTTCACATCTCCTTTATCGAAAATAGTTTTTCTTAGCAATATATGTATTAATCCCCTTGCAAATCTGTAGTCAAATCCATTTCTAAAAGCCTTTTCCTCCAATTCATTAATTTTATCTAAAAGTATTTTCCTCTTCCTCCCAACAGATTTTTTAAACAACTCTATTAATTCGGATGCCAATGATATATAACGCTGTCTAAAATATGCATATTTTGGAAAAATAAATCCGCCTTTAACTCTAGCTATAAGCAATTGTGATGGAAGCATTAAATCTTCCTCCTCCTTCTAGAAACCCTTATCTCCTTTGTACCTGAAGTAATTATCTCGTATAGTACTGCTTGTTTACCATCTTTAGGTCTAAGAATTCTACCCAATCTCTGTATAAATTCTCTTTTACTTCCAGTTCCGCTTAAAATTATGGCCACATTTGCGTCCGGAACATCTATTCCCTCCTCTAATACTCTACTAGTTGCAATAACATTTATTAAACCTTTTTTAAATCCAGATAAAATTTTTTCCCTCTCCTTATCATCGGTCTTATAGCTTATCTCAGGTATGAGAAGATTTGTTGAAATTTTTCTCACAACTTCATTATTCTCTGTAAATATAAGTATCCTATCACCTCTATGTTTAGACAAAATCTCCTTTAAAATATCTATTTTTGCAACAGCATTAAATGCAATCTTTCTAGCATTATGCCATGCTAGAATCGCCTCCCTAGCCTCTCTATCCAACCCACTCTTCATAATTATTTTCTCAAAGTCCCTTATAGATCTTAGACGTAAATTATGTTTCTCAAGATATCTTCTATACTTCTCCATGTTTTCTAGATAGAGTTTTCTCTCCTCCTCACTTAGCTTTACTTTTATCGTCTCTATCCTATATTCAGCTAAATATTTTCTAGGAAACTCTGAGACCCTTCTACTATAAACAATTTCCCCAATCAAGGTATTTAGATCTAAATGTAGATTGTCCTCCCTCTCCGGTGTAGCTGTAAGTCCAAGCCTATATGGTGCCGCAGACATTTCAGCTATCTGACGATATCCTGGACTAGGTAAATGATGTACCTCATCAAAAACTATTAGTTTAAACTTGTTTCCAAGGAATTCTATATTTATATATGCTGAATCATATGTAGCTATAGTTATACATCTTATATTCTTTTTACCACCACCATAGAATCCTATAGGAACGTTGAAGAATGCTTGGATCTTATTATACCACTGCTTCATCAACTCTATTGTTGGTACGACAATTAATGTAGGCTCCATTAATCTAGATAATATGGCTAAGGCTATCCTAGTCTTACCTGTACCAGTAGGAAGTACAATTATACCTTTACAATCATTTTTAAACCAAGCATCTATGGCCTCCGATTGATATCCTCTAAGAGAAATGTTTTTTCTGATATTCCAGTTACATTTAACCAGATCCAATACATTATCCTCTATCTCTAAACCTATTTTCTCAAAGATTTTTAAAACTCTACTATAATGGTATGCATAGCATCTATAGGCATTAATTCTTTCATCAAACCTAAAAATATTTAGTAGATCACTTATTAGAAAATCTGTTTTCAGTATAAGTGTACCTCTATCATAGGTTAGAACATTCATTTTAATCAATCTTATATCTTTGTATAATATATGTTGATAACAATGATATTGAAAGCATTGTAGATAGTACATAGAAAGACGTAGCTAAAACTAATAATGAATCCAATATACATATTTGAGCAAATATACATAATATAAGAGACAGCACCATCAGTAGAAACACTATATATACATTTTTTCTATCAATCTTTTTATTATTTAAGACTTTTAATAGTATTGTTATTAATGGTGTGATGTATACTATACCCAGTATAGACGATATCGCTGTTCCAGCAATATATACTGCAATCTCCTCATTCAAAAATGTTATTGGCTGGACAAGATATGTAGAAAACAGCAATGATGCCAATAATGGATATAGTATTATTTTGAATGGTGTTTTTAGCCAGCTGTTTTCATGGATTATTTGTGCAATACGTGGGCTCCAGCTATAATAGAATGCATTGAATGCCTTATAGAATTGTTGACCAGCATATGTGGATAAGACAATATTATCCCTAAATCTGCGTAAAAGATTTATCTCACTGCTAACCTCACTACCATATGTAACTGTAGCAATAATACACTTCTTCTCCTTAAAGTTTACTGTAAGTTTCACCGTCCTAGTTATTCCAGCAGCACTACCCTTAATTACAAGAATATATGTACCCTTAGCTGACCCTGCATTTATTTTTAATATACTTGTTCCCGATGGAGTTAGAACTGGTGGATCAAAGCTATAGCTTGCACCGCTAGGCAAATTTAATAATGATAATGTTACTGGTTTAGCTCTACCACTAATCTTTGTAACAGTTACCTTAACTGTTTTAGACTCCCCTTGATTAATCTCTATACTACTTGGCTCAACAAATACAGCGAAATCGAATCCCAATACCTTTAAGATAACTGTAGCATATCTAGTAATTCCTCCACCACTTGCAATAATAGTTATATTATAAGTTCCATCTAGATTTACTGTGCTTATATTTAGTATAACCAGCCCTGGCGGACGAATACTTGATGGATTAAATACATACATTGCATCCGGTGGTAAACCTGAGAGATTAAAAGACAGTTTTTGCGCAACTCCAGCTAAAAGTATTGTTGAAATATTTATGTATGCTGGTTCTCCAGACTTTACATTAATATTTTTTGGATCCACTTGAATCATAAAATTAAATGGAACTGGTTTGACATCTACCTTCAATATTACAGTATGAGTTTTTCCTCCACCAGCACCTCTAATAACTATATCATATATTCCAGGAGCGATTATGAGGCTTGCGTTTACCGTTATTGTTGAACTTATTTGTTGGGTAATTATTTTAGGGTTAATTGTAGCTGTAAATCCCGGAGGAATATTTTCTATAGATAAAGTAATTGGACTTGAAAATATGCCTGAGATCGATGCCGATATCTTTGAACTATTTCTACCACCCTGAAGTATCGTTATTTTAGATGGATTTAATTCTAGATTAAAGTCTCCTCCAGGAACTATTTTTAAAATAATTTCCCTTTGACTTTCTACACCCTTACCATATGCGTGTATCTTCACTTTATAGGTTCCACTTGGTGTTGTAGTCGAAACCATTATATTTAGTTTAGATGTAAACGGGCTATATCCACTTGGAGGTGTAAAATTATATGTTACCCCCTTAGGACAATTTATTAGCTCTAGATTTACTGTAGATGGACAATCTCCTGATATATCTATATTTATGGTCTTTACATTACCCTTGCCAATAATTATTGTGGAAGAAGAAGGGGTTATTTTAATCTTATATATGTATGTAACCTTTATATGTGGTCTTTCCTCATTTCCTATACCATACATGTCGGTCGAATAGAAATATATTAATCCTTTACCAGCAAGATATGTTATTATTAAGCCATAGTTTGGATATTTTTCTGGATTATTATACCATTCTCTAACCATCTGAGTTATATTAAATACCATTGTTCTTTTAGGCTGATAATATGAATATACCTTATATTTAGCATATGGTTGAGAATAGTCTCCTCCCTCATGCTCCCATGATTCAGTATAGGTTCTCATCTTCCAGTTAACTATACCATAGTCCCAGTACTTTGTAACTCTACATATACCTATTTCAACATAGCCTTGATGTAGAAAATCTTCAAGTTTATATCTAGTAATATATAGTTCTGCACTAATAATCTCTATATTTTTAGGTAATCCACCTGGTCCATTTATAGTGAAATTTATTAACGTATGTCTAAGATGTCCATAAAAATCCTTCCCTGCTACAAGGTATTCTAATGGGTAAAAATTTGCAGTTTTATTATGCTGTGATATAAATGTATCTACATTTGGATAAATAATCTGTGTATGTGGTTCTGATACAACTTCTATAGATATATTACTAATATAATATAATGATAAGAGTATGGTTGAAAGCAGTATATAAATATATTTTTTATACACTGTTTACACCTATGAATCAACTATACTATTATATACTTAATCTGTTATTAATAATTTTACTATAGAGGTGTCTATATGAAAATTAGATACCATGTATTGGACAATGGTTTAAGGCTGATTTTAGGTATAAATAAAAATATTCCGGTGGTTTCTTGCTGGATTTTCTATAGAGTTGGCTCTAGAAATGAAAGACCTGGAATTACAGGAATATCCCACTATGTTGAACACATGTTATTTAAAGGTGGAGAAAAATATGGTAAAGGTGATATAGATAGATTTATCTCTGAAAGAGGCGGTGTTTTTAATGGAATGACTAGTGAAGATTTTACACTGTATTTTGAAACACTTCCCTCAAACTTTCTAGAACTCGCATTAGATATAGAATATGATAGAATGCTTAACGCAAAGTTTGATCCGATAGAAGTTGATTCCGAGAAAACTGTAATACTTTCTGAGAGAGAAGGAGCTGAAAACTATCCACAATATCTTTTAGAAGAATTAATTCAAGGCACGGCTTTTTTAGCCCATCCATATAAATGGCCTGTGATAGGATGGAAGAGTGATATACTATCAATAACACGAGAAGATTTAATACAATACTATAAATCCTTCTATGCCCCTATAAACTCAACCTTAGTTTTAACTGGAAACATAGATGAAAAAGATGCCATAAAAATTATTGAAAAAAAGTTTGGTGAAATTGATAAAAGGGGGATGAAAACTACTGTAAATACCAAGGAACCTAAACAATCCGGGGAGAGAAGAGTTTATTTAAAGAAGCCTGGAACCACTAGATACATGTATATAGCTTATCATGTTCCTGAGGCATCGAGTGAAGACTCGTTTCCACTAATTGTATTGGATGGACTATTGGGTGGAGCTAAATCCTTTAATCCATTTAGAGCTACGAGCTTTGTAAAAAGCTCGAGACTCTATAATGTACTAGTAAATAGAGGATTGGCTAAAAATGTATCTACATCCTATTCTTTAAAAATAGATCCCTACCTTTTCTGGATAAAAATAACTTTAAGTGAAAAAGCAAGTATAGATAGAGTTGAGAAAACATTGTTTAAGGAAATTAATAAGATTATTGATGGTGATATAAAGGATTCTGAGCTAAAGAGAGTTAAAGATCAGATACGGTCTCAAATGAGTTATGGAAGTGAAGGAGCAACTGGATTTGCATTTATGTTAGGATATCTAGAAACAGTTTCATCCTATAAATATTTAGAAAAATTTGGAGAAGAGTTGAAGAAAATAGATATAAAGGATATTAGAAGAGTTGCGGAGAAATATCTTGTTGAAGATAATAGGACTATAGGTATATTTATCCCGAAAGGTGATTGAAGTGAGATACCCTCAAATAAAGATAAATATTGAGAAAATCGAAATCGAACCCGATATAAAGATACTTTTATCTGAAAGACCTTGGAGTAATACAGTAGATGTATTTGGCAGCTTTAATATAGGGTCGTTTATAGAGAATATGGATAATGCTGGTATAACGAACTTTACAAATATGATGATTTTAAGGGGAACTAGGTATAGAACTGCCAGAAAAATTATTGAAGACATCGAATCCCTTGGATCCTCTATTGAATTCATAACACATTACGAGAGAACATTTTTCTCTATAAGATGTTTAAGAAGCAATTTTAAGAAAACTATATATAAGATATTTAAGTATGCCAGAAACGCTGTTTTTCCTGAGAATCAAGTAGAATTGGTTAGAGGAATCATATCTACAGCTATAGATGAAAGTGAGCAATATCCATTTAGGGTCGCTGAGAAAAATTTTAGAAAAATATTGTTCCCTAAAAATCATCCACTTCATAGAGAAATTATAGGATATAAGAATACTATAAAGAAGATAGAAAGAGATAGTATAGATAAACATTTCAAGAAATATTATTCTGCAAATAATATGATTATAGGTATATGTGGCGGAGTCGATAAAAATACTGTTAAAAAAACTTTCAAAGAAATATTGTCCGATTGGAGTGGAATAGAGATTAAATATAGTTTTCCAAAAGTAGAGAAGCCTAGCAAGAAGATTAGTAGAGAAATTGAAATGCCTGGAAAATCCGAGGCTAGAATTAGAGTAGGATCTATAGCAGTACCATACTCATTTAATCGTGAATGTATAGCATTAAGTCTCGTAGACAACGCTTTAGGAAGGTTTGGATTAATGGGAAGACTTGGCAAAAGGATTAGAGATGAAGCTGGACTGGCATATAGTGTATGGAGTAACATTGCATGGAGCAAAAACTATGGCTACTGGATGATAAATGCTGGAGTAAATCCCCGAAATATTGAAAAAGCATTAAAAATGATTTATAGCGAGCTAGACGAGATATCTAGTAAAGGTATTACTGAAGAAGAATTGAAGCGAGTGAAAAATAACACTATAGGTTCACTTATAACTAGGCTTGAGGAAAACAGTTATGTTGCAAGGCTACTTCACTCAATAGAATATTATAATCTAGGACTAGACTATTTTGGGAAGATAAGAAAAATGGTTGAAGGCATATCTCCAAAAGATTGTAGAAAGGTTGCAGAAAAACATTATCAGAAAGAAAGGTCCGTTGAGGTAATTGTTAAACCTAAAAAATAGTTGTTTAAACTCTATATATTCCTATAACGACATCCTCATCTTCTATATTCCACTTTTTTACATAGAAATCTTTATCGAATAATGGTTTATCAGTTATCTCCAATTTTTTAGCTCTAGTCTCCTCAGAAATATACTTACTAAACTCTGTTAAAGGTTTAATCCTCCTCCTATTAACTTTCACCACGACATGTATATAGGCGTCTACAGGTAAGTCTAACTCCTTCCTCATAAACTGTATTCTTCTAACGATATCTCTGGCCAATCCCTCATATCTCTCTCTTTGAGATATAACTGTATCTATTAAAACTACCCCATCTTCAAAATCTCTTCTAGCAAACCCTTCCTTCACCCTTTCAGTTATCTTCACATCCTCCAATAATATTTTAAATCTCTCTCCCTCATATTCTAAAATATATTCTCCCCTACTCTTCAGCTCTCCTACAAAACTATTTACCTCAATTTTACCTAAAGCCTTCACTATTTTCCCAGCCTTAGACTTATATTTTGGTCCAAGAGAAGCCATGTTCGGCTTAACCTCATATTCAATATAGTTCTTTAGTTCTTCAGTTTTTTCTACAAAAATCTTCTTTATATTCAATATATCTGAAATAATTTCACTTAAAGTATTTACAGCTCTACCGATTTTATCCGAGTCTGTGAAGACTATAAGCCTTCTTAATGGTTGTCTAATCTTTATACCAGAACTCATTCTAAGAGATAATCCTATTTCAATTATCTTTGAAACAATATCCATGTTTTCTTCAAGCTCTTTATCTACAAGAGATTCATCATATCTAGGCCAATCTAACATATGTATACTTATAGGCATATCTGGCTCGGCGTTCCTAAACATTTTCTGATATATCTCCTCGCATAGAAAGGGTGTATATGGAGCTAATAATACTAGAAATGTCTTTAAAACTCTATACAATGTATAATATGCTGTAATCTTTACATCCTCTTCCTCCTCTATCCAAACCCTTCTCCTAATAAGCTTAATATACCAATGGCTTAAATCCTCTATAATAAACCTTCTAAGGCTTCTTACAGCTAAATGTATATTATATTCCTCCATATATCTTGTAACCTCTTTAATCAATCCTTGAAGTCTTGACAGAACCCATCTATCCTCCAGTTTTAGTTTAGCTAGAATCCTTTTCTCATCATATTTTACTGGAGAATATTTGTCTAGATTCATATATATTGATGCAAATACATATACATTCCAAAGCGTATGTAAATCTGCTAGAATGGACTCAATACCCTTAGCAGAAAACTTTAAGTCCTCCCATATAGTATTGTTTAAAACATATAGTCTAAATGGATCTCTACCAAAATAGCTTATAGCTTGATCCGATGAGACAAAGTTTCCAAGAGATTTATGCATCTCCCTACCCTTCTCATCCAAAGCAAATCCGTGCATTAATACGACATTAAACGGTGACCGCCTAAATCCGAGTACGCCCGACTTTATAAGCTTATCAAACCATCCATATATTTGGTCTTGACCCTCAACTATAAAATCTACAGGCCACCATTTCTCAAACTCTCCACGATTCTTTGGGAATCTAAGCGATGCAAAGAATGACGCTCCTGAATCATACCATACATCCATTACATCTGGAATCCTCCTCATAGTTCCTCCACATTTATCACATAGGTAGGTGACTCTATCTATCCATGGCTTATGTATATCCTTTAACTCAATTTTACCCCCAACTTTTTCAGCCAACTCATCTAGACTTCCAATGACATCCATTCTACCACATTTATCGCATATCCATATGGGTATAGGTGTACCCCAATATCTCTGCCTAGATATAACCCAGTCTCTAAGGTTTTCAAGCCAATTCATATACCGTGCAGATCCTGCCCACTTAGGGATCCACTTAATATTTTTGGCTGCATCGATCAATTCATCTTTAATCTTAGTCAGCTTTATAAACCACTGTTTTGTAGCTCTAAATAATAGTGGAGTCTTACATCTCCAACAGACTGGATATCGATGCTCAATATAGCCGCTATATAGAAGCAGATTCTTCCTCTCTAAGTCCTTTATGATTATTGGGTCGGCATCCTTGACGTACATTCCAGCATATTTTCCAGCATCCCCCATAAATCTACCATTATCATCTATAGGTGAAATAATAGGCAAACCATGTATTTTGGCAACCTCAAAATCCTCCTCACCATGTCCCGGAGCTGTATGTACACATCCAGTACCCTCAAGTAGATGTACATATTCCCTGCTTAAAACAACTCTATGTACATTCTCTCTACCATAAAGCTTTCTCTGAACCTCGACTTCGTCTAGTAGTGGTGGAATATATTTTAATCCATCCAGTCTATCTCCCTTAAAAACCTCTATTATCTCATATTTTTTACCAACCGTGGATAATACTGGCTCAACCCTTTCTTTAGCCATTATAAGTATTTCATCATTAACCCTAACTCTAACATAGTCGAAATCAGGGTTAACCATTATAGCTATGTTTGCAGGCAAAGTCCATGGAGTAGTAGTCCATATAACAATGTATTCATTCTCCCTATCCCTAACCGGAAACTTTACATATATTGATGGATCCCTTAAAACCTTGTATTCGGTGACCTCGTAGTCTGATAAAACAGTCTCACATCTAGGACACCAGTGCATTACCTTCAATCCTCTCTCAAGCAACCCTCTCTCATAGGCCCTTTTTACAAGCCACCATCCAGACTCAATGTAATCATTGTTTAGAGTTAGATATGGGTTATCCCAATCCATTGATACGCCTAGATCCTCAAACTGTCTATTCATAGAGCTAATATTTTTAAATACAAGCTCCCTACACTTGTTTACAAAGTTTTCTACACCATATTTCTCGATATCCTTTTTACTCTTAAACTTCAGGCTTTTCTCGACAGCGACTTCGATGGGAAGGCCATGACAATCATAGCCAGGCTGATCCCTAACATTATATCCTCTCATCCTCCAAAACCTTATAACACTGTCCTTCAAAACTTTATTCCAAGCGGTACCGACATGGATAAGCTCTGAAGAGGGGAATGGAGGTCCATCGAGAAAATAGAATTTAGGGGAATTTGTACGAAGCTCTCTAATCCTCTCATATATCTTCTCTCTCTTCCAGAACTCTTTAACCTTTTCCTCGATTTCCTCAGGCCTATATACCTTAGGTAGACTACCAACCATATACATGTTAGAAACACCATATAGCATATTATTTGGAGAAGAAGAAAATTTGCTATTATTCAAATAATATATATAGGGAGATAATGAGGGTCCCCTCCTAAACTCTATAATGATATAGATTAGAGATTTATAAAGTTTATGGTTAGGAAAAGGCTGTCCAAAATTTTTAGCCTCATGTTTTATTCGATAGATAGTCTCGGTTAGGAGTCGATTATAAGTAAAGTGTTTACTATGAATAGTTATATGAACTCAATAGATTGGAATATTAAGTAGATGATTAAGATATGAGAACATTCTACATGAAGATAGATATATCTTTATTTGAAGCCTCATTCTCTCAATGTTTTTACTAATTCTTCTACAAGTGTATCTGTATGAGTTATCTTTAGAAATACTTCTTCTAGATTCGCGTTACTGCTTACTTTCTCTCTCAACTCCTCTATATTTCCTTCTGCCAGTATTCTTCCATTATACATTATAATGATATAGTCACATACTATTTCTGCAAGTTCTAGAATATGCGTCGATAATAGTATTGTTGACCCTCTTTTAGCTAATTCTCTTATATAGTCTTTTAATATTTTAGCCGATATGGGATCCAGTCCTGTTAATGGTTCGTCCATTATCAATATTTTAGGCTCATGGAGTAGTGCTGCTATAATTAATACTTTCTGTTTATTACCTCTTGAAAGTGATCCTATAAAATCATCCACTCTATCTGAGAGCCCGAAAACATTTACAAGTTTATTAACCCTCTCCTCATATAGTTTTCTATCAAGTCTTCTTATCGATGCTATCAGGTTGAAGAACTCTCTAATACTCATGGATTCGTAGAGTACAGGTGTTTCCGGCACATATCCAGTAATTTTACGTACCTCTATTGGATTTATAATTGGATCATATCCGAGTATACTTACCTCTCCAGAATCTCTTTCAACTAATCCCAACATTATTTTCATTAATGTAGATTTTCCCGATCCATTTGGTCCAAGTAACCCGTATATTACTCCCTCTTCAAGTTTTAGTGAAACATTATCTAATGCTATCGTGTCTCCATATCTTTTGCAGACATTTTTAACTACTATCGACATTGCAAGATAAATTAATTAGTGAGGGGTATAAATATTTATTTATGCCTTATTTTATAGACCTATTTATCCAAGATATTCGTAGTAAAAGAGATTATATTAGGAATATTTTAGCTGAACATTCAGATACATTTTTAAAGGAAATGTTAGATGAATTTAAATCTATATGGAATCCGCTACCAAGAAAAGACTATTTCGATTTCAATGCAATTGCTATCGATAGCAGTAGGGCTATAAGTGAAATATTTGATGGTGCAATATTCCATGTATGTAGAGCCATGGGTTTAACTAATAATGGTAAGGTTTATAGAGACCTTGAGACAGAGATATTTTATTATTGTAGTAGAGATGAAGAGCTTGCATCATATCTAAGTATGAGACTCGAATATCTTGAATGGAAGATTGTTAAGAAATATTTAAGTGATATTAAGGATAAAGGTGATAGTATTAACGTTATACTTATTGATGGAAGCCTATATGGTAGGATAATGCATATCCCGAAGGATTCTCCACTTGAATCTAATAGAGATTTTATGCTGAAGTATATGGATTTATATACAAATATTATTGATGAATGTAGACGGAAAAATGTTTGGATTATAGGTGTGAGTAAGGATTCTAAGACAGATTTATTGAGAAAAATTATTTTAACAAGAGTTTTTGAGAAATATGTTTCCCAAAATATTTGGGATAAAGATATTAGAGATAAAATGTATAAGTTTTGGAGAAAAATGTTTAGGACACCATTTTCAACGTTAAAAAGACTTCAAGAATTTTTTAGGAATAATCCCTCTATACCAAGTGAAATATTAAATATTTTTAGAGAACATGTAAAGCAGAAGCCTGATATACATATGATTAAGATTTTTACAAACGGTTTATCTGGATATACTACTCCAATAGAACTGGGCGCTGGAATATACGGTACTAGAGCCATATTTAGCGGTAAAATTGATATTGAAAAATATTTGATGAAGAACTTTAAGAAATGTTTATATGAAATGGGCTCTAAGGCGTTTAAAAAATATGCTTTAGATATATTGTATAGAGTTTTAAATTTTCCTACAATCATCTCCCTATATGCTACTTTTAAAGACGGAGATCTTCCCCTAAAAATAGATTTCCCCTCATGGATGCTTAATATTGATAGAAAAATTCCTGAGGCAGAGCCTTATAGATTCATCGATAAAGATGATGAAAATATACATAAAATTCTATCAATACTTTATTCATTATATGGTGGAGAGAGAAACTATAATGTTTTATTAAAAAGGGTTGATGAAAAGGTTAAGCTTACAAATAAAGTTATGACACAGATATATGAAAACGTTCTTCAAAAGGAATTAAATATAGTTATAACACATATGCGGGGGTTTAGACGTGTCATATATCCATGAAGAAGAGGTTGGTAGAATCGTTGGCGAAGCCACGTCTACACAATTCATATTTGTATCTAATAGGGATAGATATCCACCTAAATATGAATACCTTGTTGTAAAGTCTAGAGAATATGTTGATGGGGTTTTAAGGGATGTAGATGTATTAGCGCAAGTGCAGAAAATAGTTACTAGGAGTCCAGTATTATCTGAAAACATGGATGTAAAGACTGTTGAGCTTATACTCAATGCTGGTATAGATGAAGTAAACGTACTCGGATATGCAAGGATACTTGGATACATTGTTGAAAAAAATGGTAGGAAAAAAATATATATGCCTAGACGAGCAGTGATCCCGGGTAATAAGGTTTATATTGCCCCCACAAATCTACTTAAAAAATTTTTCTCATTCGATGAGGAGGAAGGACTATATATTGGTAACCTAATATTGAGACAAGATGTTCCAGTCTATATATCTGTGAATGGCTTTCGCAGACATTTGGCAATACTTGCTCAGACAGGTGCAGGTAAATCATATACTGCTGGAGTATTAATGGAGGAATTATTGAAGAAATGTGCTACAATTGTTGCAATAGATCCTCACTCAGACTATGTATTTCTGAGTAGAAAGAGGGATAATACTAGATTTGAGTTATGGGATAAAATAACTGTATATAGGAATCCGAATAGTACTGGAAGATATAGTGTAGATGAACTTGATAATGTAAAACCATATACTATAAAGTTTTCAGACCTAGGATATGATGAGATATGTAATATTGCTGGAATTCCCGAAAAATTTTCAAACATTAGGCAGGTTATTAGGGTTGCTTTAGAGGAATTGAAGAATAGCGGCGGAGACTATGATGCAAGAGATCTATATAAATTGATTGAAAAATACTCTAGATATGATAGAGAGGCATTAAAGTCGATGAAAATAAATATAGATGCTGTTATAAGGTCTCTAAAATATATTGAAAGACTTTTAAGGCTAAAAGTTTTTGGAGATAGAAGTGTAGATATCATAGAAATATTGAAGCCATGCCATTTAGCAGACATAGATTTATCTGGACTCGACGATAAAAGTATGGATTATATTGCGTCAAGAATACTTAGAGACATATATATCGCCTTAAGAAACGGTGAATTTAAACATCCAGTATTCATATTCATCGAAGAAGCGCATAAATTTATTCCACCTAAGGGTGTGGGTAAAACATATTCAAAGGATATTATAAATACTCTGGCAGCCGAGGGCAGAAAGTTTGGAGCATTTCTAATTCTTATAAGTCAAAGACCATGTAAAATTGATTCAGATAGTTTAAGTCAATGTAATAGTCAGATAATTATGAAAATGACCAATCCTCAAGATCAGAATGCAGTTAGAGAATCCAGTGAAAGAGTTAGCGAAGACTTGATAAGCGATCTACCTGGTTTAAATCCCGGCGAAGCCATAATTGTTGGGGAAGTTACCCGTATACCTGTAATGGTAAAGGTCAGAGAGAGAATTACAAGAGAAGGAGGAGCAGATATAGATGTTGTAAATGCATTAAAGCAGATTAGGGAAAAAGCTAGTTTAGAAACGATGGAATATAGGGTTGCTAGGAAAAGGGGTATTTGGTCTGAAATATAGATTTTATAGATTATTCATATATCATTAATATTATTAATTATATGAATGTTAAGAAATATATTATTAGGAGATATCATGTCTATATCTATACTTCATACAGCTGATAATCATCTAGATCCGAAAATTTCTAGATATAGGTATAGATTAATGGATAGAAAAAGGGATTTCTGGAGCGTTTTTAAAGAAATTATAGATTATACATTAAAATATAAGCCAAATATAATGCTTATATCTGGAGACCTTTTTGATAGAGTTGATCCTAGAAATCCTCCTAGAACAAAGGTTATACAGGCATTTAGAAGTATACATGAAAATGGTACCAAAATATTTATGATTAGCGGTAACCATGATGGAGCTAAATCTATTTCCGAAGGCATGTCACCTTTATCTGAAATTGCTGCGACAGGTTATGCAGAATTTTTTTCAAGTGTAGATGAAGTTGAATGTAAACATATAAGGATAGCTGATCTAGATGTATGTATATCCGGTATATCCTATGACCATGAAGCTAAAATAAATAGTAATCCATTGGAGAATAAGAGAATACCTGTTGAGGGAGATATAAATATATTTATGTTTCATTACTCGCTTGAAAAGTTTAGGTCTAGATATATGTATAGTGAGCCAATAGTATTTCCATCATCTTTCCCTAAAAATCTTCACTATATTGCATGTGGACATGTACATAGATATATGTGTAAAAGATATGGTGAAACATTATTATGTTATCCTGGGAGCAGTGAGAGGCTAAGCTTTCAGGAGGAACGTGATAGAGAGAAGGGATTCATATATCTTGAAGTAGGTTTAAACGGTGTTGAGAAAATAAACTTTATCCCTGTAAAGGCTAGACCTATGAAATCTATTAGAATAAATATTTCAGAGAATATTAGTAATCCCTCATATTATATTGTAGATTTATTAAATAAATATGCTAATAAAAATATTATCTTTAGAGCTGTAGTTGAAGGAGAGCTATCACTTGAAGCTCTACAGAGATACGATAGAAATGAAATTTTCAGAAAACTTGTGGATAAATTCTTTATATTAGATATAGTTGATGATAAACTTATTTTAAAAAATATAGATATAATTCCTCCAGACGATTCTTATAGATCTCCGATCCAGGAATTTAAAAAATATATGGAAACATTAATCGAAAAGGAGAGGGATGAAGAGAGAAAAAAGTTATGGGAAGATGTGCGTGAAATGGGGGAGAGGAAGCTGAGAGAGGCAGGGGGATTTTAGTATGATTAGGTTATTAAATCTCTCAGTAAGAAATTTTAGGAAGCTTAATATTTCAATAGATTTTCCTCAAGGCATACTTGTAATAACTGGTCCGAATGAATCTGGGAAATCAACTATATTGGAGGCAATACTGTATTCATTGTTTGGAGAATTAATGAGAGGAAAGAAGGATGATGCAATAAGATATGATTCCTCCATATCCAGCCTAAAGCTAGTATTTGCAGTTAATAAAGATATATATAGAGTTGAGAGGAAAATTGAAAAAAATAGCCCAAGTATAGCTAGACTATATAAAGTTGACTCAAATGGAAATATTGTTTTGATAGCCACTACACCCAGTGCAGTAAATAAGGAAATACGGAATATCTTGGGTGGATTATCTTACAAAGAGTTTTTAGCAAGTAATATTGTAGCTCAAAAAGACCTTGAAAAAATAGTTAATATGAAAAGAGGAGAGAGAAATGCAATTATAAATGCGTTTCTAAATCTAGATAGCTATACAAAAGCTATTGAAAATTTAAAGGAAGATAGAAAGAGAATTGGAGGTACAAAGACCTTAAAGGGAGAACTAACTATAGCCAAAGAATATCTTAAAAATCTTAGAGAAATATATAATAGATATATAG
>CAZKAY010000042.1:0-18109 GCA_964550975.1 uncultured Thermoproteales archaeon
GTATACCGCAAGCTATACTATTACAACTAATCTTTGCTATTAATAAATCCATATTAGTCATTTCTCCAATGGTTACTACACTCCAGATTGGGAGTATAACTAGTATTTATGCTAAAGATAAAAAGGTAAAGAAATATGAAATGTATAAGCTTTTTGATTCGATTACAATATATGCTTTCACATTTATCGCAATCTATATATTATTAAATTTTCTATTATCTTTTTCAGCTGAATATAATATTTATCTATATAAACCTTCGAGTACAAAGTATGATGAACTATATAGGTATACGGAATTAGGAAATATAGCCATAGATTTAGCTATAGTCCAATATATGATTTCAAATATTTTTCATAAAAAAGAACTGGAGAAAAGGGAACTTATAGATATTTTCTCTAAAATAAACTTGTCATTTAAAACAAACAATTGGGTGAAAATAGGATAGGGATTAAATATAGTTATAATAGATAGGTAAATTTTATGAAATATGTTTCTCAAGCAGGTAAATTTTCAATAGAAATTGAAGGAGAATGGAGTGTTAGGGAAAGAAAGGACCCCTCTGGATTAATTATATGCAATTTTTATCTAAAGGAAAAACCTGTATCATTTAACATAGTATGCGGCTCTTTACATCCCAGCGAAATAAGAGATCTTGAACTAAGAAAAATATGGGCTAGAAAATATCTAAGAGAACAAGGGTATAAAAATATAGAGATAGGTGAAATATATTTACCTAGGCTCAATATTACTGCTTTAGACGTAAAATATATTGTAAAGCAACGCATGCTTGATTTAACCGTTAGAAAAATAGATTTAATATATAAGGATAAAAATTACATATTCACATTTGGAACAATTCCCTCCTTATATATAAGTTTCGAGCCGATATTTACTCAAGCAATTTTTTCATTTAAACCACTTTTTTAGAGAATTAATTTCTAAATAAGATATGCGTTAACCGCTTTCATCTACCGTTATACGGCAAATCTTGCGGTATATTTAAAAAATACATTCAATTTGTTTTCTAGTCACTTAAAATATTATGTTACTTAATTTTTCAAAGTCTGGCAAAATTTTTTCTACAAAATGCATTGCACCATAGGCCACGGACTTTAATTCTGTGCTAAAGTTTTCAAAGGATAATGCTTTTGTAGATGTTTCAGCATGTACTACAACCGTATCTCCCTTTGTTACTCCATAGGTAACCTCGTATAGATAGTAGGTTTCTAATAAAAGTCTCTTAAAAAACTTCTCTCTATCCACTTCAGGTGGAAATTTAGATAAAGAGAGCAATGGAGCTACACATAGAATCCAGTCCTTGGTCCATGAGATGAAGATCCTACAGGTGTATACTGAATCATCTACCTTAAATTTAAACGGAATAGTTATTTGATTTTTTTCAGTACTTAACTGGTATTCTACATTAAGCTTATTTAAATAACTAGTTATTTTCTCTAAAATTCCTTTATATTCTCCCTCGGACATATTTTTACCTAAATATAAGTAATATTTTAAAATATATATACTTTTTTAAAACTAATAAAAAATATTTAGTAAATAAATGTCATCAAATTGCTAGCCTATTTATTTACTATATTAATTACCATCTTTTATAGCATTTTAAAATTGGAGAAATACGTTGATTCCGAATATGAATGCAAATTATGTTACCAACTAAATTCTTCGAATATTTGATATATAATTGCTCCCTCAGCATCTCGGGGTGGAGGTATATTGAGAATATAGCATATTGTGGGGGTTATATCTGTGAGCCATACAGTTCTTTCTAATACTAATCCTTTACGTATATTTGGTCCTCGAATGGCTAGGAAGCATCCATTTGAATTTATACCCCATCGGGCAGTTGAAAGTTGTTCTCCATGTGTACCTCCAAATGGTTCTTTAAGAGTAAAAACTATATCTCCTATTTTTTTATAGGTAGGATCACCGTATAATCCTATATATCTTGCATCTTCTTTACGTAAAACAAGATTGTAGGGATGAAGCCCGGTTTTATCGTCAATATAGCTATGTAATGCAGCAATAATTTCATCTCGAGTTTTCTCATATTTTTCTGGAGGAACTATTCCATAAGGTTCTCTTCCCTTAAGATTTACATTAATGAAAACAGCGTTCTGAACATACGCTCTAGTATGATTCCAATCTATGGATCCGTCTTCATTAAATTTCAATAAACCAGCTTTTTCAAGAACCTTATTTGTATTTATCCTGCGATATCCGGGAAGACCACCATGATCTGAAACAACTATCAACACGGTGTTTTCATCAATCCAATCCAATATTTTACCCAATAATCTATCAACACTTTGATATAATCTTTCAATAAAACCAATGTAATGTTTTCTTAATTCGATTGGAGCATCGTATTCTGGATCCGTGAAGGCTAAGGCATGATGATTGGCACAATCTATACAATGTGTTTGCGTCATGCAGAGTACCCATTCTCTTGTTGAACATAAATATTTCATCGCCTTAAAAATCCACTGATGCTGGTATTCCACAAGATCCTCCATAACCTCTGTGCTAAACCAAGCATTTCTCCAATCATGTCCAAGTCCTTCCCATCCAATATCTGTTATAAATGGACCAACATTTTCAAATAATTCACGTCCAATGGATTCAGGCATTGTATAGTGATCTATATCCATTATCTGTGTAGCATATATGCCTACTACCTTAGCATCTGGAGATAATTTTTCAAGCCTAAATCTAAGAGTACCTTCTCTTAAACCACCTATTGTATTAAATTTCTCAGTAACCCAATCTGACCACTGGCCAGGAGATAATTCGGCAATTTTATCCAAACCATTAACGTCACGTGAAATAATAACTTTATCATATCTTCTTCCATCCGAGGAAAATATTTTGAGATAAAACTTTTTGCCAGGTGGAAGCAATTTACATACAGGTGTATGCAAACCAATCCCTCTAGGAGGTTTTTCTTCCGAATCAGGTACACCGTAAAGCCTACTTCTTTCATCCAAACCTTCTCCAATTATTTCTCCACCTATACCTCTGGCTTTAAAATGTAAAACTCCATGGAGAACAGGTAATCCATTTATTTTTTTATCAATAGGCTTTAACTTAAGTTCAGCGTTTCTAGGTTCAACTGTTGAGAAATAATGTGCACCATCTATCTGATGAACACATGGTCTTACGTGACATCCGCATATCTGAATACCATTTTTCATGGTCGGTGGCCATGAGGCAGGATATTTTATTAAAATACATCTCTTTCCCGCGCGTTCAACAGCATCCCATATAAATTCCGCTCTACATTCCTTAGAAGTATATCCTGCAACCCATCTACCATATGTTTCAGGAAGTCTAAATACTTGAAATGACATAACTTGATGTGTACCATTCCATGCTCCAGTTGCTATCGTAGTCCAATTCTCGGGAGTAGATGTAGGAATAGATGATAGACAATATGGTGCCCACACCCCTTCTTTAATCAATTTTTCAAACGATGGTAGTTTACCTTCATCGATCATCTTTTTAATAAATGTTGGACTTGCTCCATCTACTCCTAAGACTATAACTTTTTTATTCATGGTCTTAAATGATTTTGAATAAATATTTAAGGCTTTCCACTAAACAATCAAAAATTATAATAATGAATTAAATAGATAGTAAATATTCAGGGACATTTTCTCTATAGAGTTCTCCTTAACAAGCTTATTTCATTTACTTATTTCTCTATTGATCGTATTCTTTATAGTCTCATCGAGGTCATAATATATTAGCTTTATTAAACATAACCATCGAAGTATGTATTAAGTCAAAAATATAAGCTCAGGCTATATTTATTCTTCTCCTCGAGCCCTCGATTGCAGAGTTTGGTAAGATATATCAATATTTTCAAATATTATTTAGATCCCGAGTTATCATTAATTCTTCGAAATCCAATATATCTTGGAGTTCTTAATTTATATGAAATATATTTGGTACCCAAAAGTGCGAGATAGAATCCAAGAAACTACGGATTCCTACTCCAACTATATACACCTGTAGTTATAAGCTTTGAATCATTCATTCCCGATATCTTACGATGAACGAATTTCTAAAATACCTTCTAAGACTAAGACAATTCCCAGTCCAAGCTATATCTGTAAGCCACCAACTAATAGAGATACCTATAGTAAAGGATCTTCTTCTTTCATAATTTTCTTAGTTTTATATAAAGTATATAACCCTAATAGAGACGATTGGTAAAGAATATAATAATTATAGATGGTGAGGAGGTATCTATAGAAAATGTGTTGAAAGACCCCGATCTCTGTAAAATTTTAAGTGATGAGAGCATTATTAAGAAAAAAATATAATATCTGATTCATAGATTATTTTAGCTATAAATTGCGGGGTACTGGAGTTTATCAGATAATGGGATGAAGTATCTTAGTACCGAACTATTTGAAGACTGGGATGAGTATATTAATAAAATGTTCTTAAATTAGGTTGATATTAATGAGTCTGGAAAACCCTAATGTTGTTTTAGTGAGATATAGTAGTGATATTACACTTAAATCTAAGCATGTTAGAGGCAAATTTGAGAAAGCTTTAATCAAACATATAGAATTTTTTTTAAATAAAAGTAATGTTGAATATAGTCGTATTAGGAGAGAGGGTGGAAGAGTATTTATATATACTGATAAAGTAGATGATGCATGTAAATCCTTGAGAAAGGTTTTCGGGATAGTATCAATAAGTCCGGTAATTGAGGTTTCTAATGATTTAGATGTAATTGTTCAGAGTGTAGTGAATTTTTCTAATAGATTTTTGAGAAGTGGTATGAGTTTTGCTGTAAGGGTTAGAAGAGTTAAATCATATCCTTATAGGAGTAAGGATGTCGAAAAAATTCTTGGTTCAAAGATTTTGGAGAAACATAGTGATGTGAAGGTTGATCTCGAGAACCCGGACATAACAATATATGTTGAGATAAGGGAAAGGAAGGCCTATATATTTAAAGATATTTATATGGGTTATGGAGGTATGCCTTATGGTGTTGAGGGAAGACTGTTGTCGCTATTATCGGGTGGTGTTGATAGTGCACTTGCAGCTTGGATGGCTATGAAGAGGGGATGTATGCTTGACTTTATTCACTTCAAACTATTTCCATACTATTCTGACATGGCATTCAAAAGATTTAACGAAGTAATTTACTGGTTAAAAGACTGGATTCCGAGAAAAAGAGTCAAAGTTTTTCTTATAGATTTTGGTAAAATTCACTCTGAGATAAAGGAAATAGATGTTAAATATAGATGTATTCTATGCAAGGCATTGATATATACTTTGAGTGAGAAAATAGCTATCGAACATAGTTATCAAGGACTTATTAGCGGAGAGAGTATCGGGCAAGTCGCGAGTCAGACACTCGACAACCTCACATTTTTAACCTCACTGATAAAGATACCCATTTTCAGACCACTGATAGGATTCGATAAAGAGGAAATTTTGTCTAAGGCACGTGAAATAGGATTATATGAGATTGCTGCAAGAGACGTAGGTAAATGTTTACTGAAACCATCTAAACCAGCGACAAGGATAAGGAGGCTCGATATAATTGAGAAAATCTCTAGCTATACGGAATATTATGGGAATAACTATCAAAAATACTTAGAAGTAAAATTTATCTGATTTCTATCATACATGATTATTGATGAACTATATGCATAATGTCGTTAGGATATTTTTATAGTATATTTATTATCCTATTTGGCTACACCATTTGCATATATATTGAGACGTACTGGTAAATCGTATTATGATAGGATCATCAAATTGTGTTATGATTTATTTTCAAGATTTTATGATGCTTTTACTTTAAATTTACCTAATTATTCTAAAATTCCCAAGATTATTATAGGCTTGGCTAATCCGTCTAAAAATGATTATGTCCTTGATGTAGCATGTGGTACTGGAATTTTATCTATTCCAATGACTATAAGGTCATGCTGGGTTGTAGGACTAGATATTTCGCAAGGGCAGTTATGTCAATTAAAATATAAAGTCGATTTATCAAATATATCTCTAATCCAAGGAGACGCCGAAAATCTGCCATTTGGAAGTGGTGTTTTTAATATATCTATAAGCTCTGGAGCATTGTCCGAAATAATGAACAAAGATATTGTTATAAAAGAGATGTATCGAGTATTAAGGAGAAATGGAAGAATAGTAATTATGACTTTTAATAGAGAGCAAATACCATTTTATCCATGGGCTTATAATAGAAAAGAATTGATTAAAATACTTAGGGAAACCGGGCTAAAAAGATTAGAGTTAGAGGAATAGAACCTTTTTATTTAATTGTAAAGGCCGGTAAATAGCTATATTCCATATAAGAGAAAGAATCCAATGGTTCCGCTGAGCATTTTAGATAATTGTTTTCTAATATCTTTCTCCTCTATGGGTGTTAAATATAGAATATATATTAACTCAATAACATCTAGGTCAGGTCTATTTTCAAATATTTTTTGTCTTTTAGAGACTACTGGATTTATACCGCTATTTTTCAGATCGTCGACAAACTTTTTCACTTTATCCATATCTCTAGCGGGTATAACTATTCTTAAAATCATTTTACTAGTATTATTTCTTAGCAAAATAGCTCCCACAAAATATTATTAATATTTCTTAGAATAAAATTTTATTTTTCAAAAATATGTCTAAACTATTACAACGATATATCGAGTAGATGAACGAATATTTATTCAGCGCAAATTGGCTTCTTCATCTTTCAGCGAGGTCCTCAATAGATCATCATACATATAATATTAGTAAACAAAAATAATTAAATATATTGCATAGATAATGCGATTTTTTAGCTTACTTAAAGTAAGGTATAGTTATGATAATTACTAATATGATAGCTATATATAGAATATTATTTATATTGGTCTTATGGGTAATAGTGGTATTATATTTTAGAGAGGTCTGGGGATGCTATGGAGAAGAATTATAGGAGAAATCTATTAGCATTAATGATTAGCTGGGTTGTCTGGGTTCCCTTTACCTCCATGACTAGATCTTATTCTCAGCTTTTTCAAAAGGAGTTGGGAGCATCTCCATTTATTATCTCATTAATTTCATTTAAGATGTTATTTCCATTTAAATTGCTTAAGAATTAAGGGTATTGATGATAGGATAAATATTAATCCGGTTAAGAAGGGCAGTGATGGATTTATCTGAGATAAGAGGCCTGCAAATAGTGGTGAAACTAGTTCTATCCCTCTATTTATAGAGGATATTGTAGCCATAACCTCTGTAGCGTCCCTCTTTTCAATAGAATGATAGAGCCATGTCTTACTGTATATAAACCATAACGCATCTCCTACACGTAGAGCATAAGATAATAGGACGAGTATTAGAAATGATGGACTAATACTTATCAATGTTAGGCTAATTATGACTAAAACTATTGATATAATCATTGCCTCAAAACTCTTTTTCTCCGGAAAGATTTTGCTAATATATGTTGCTGTAACAGATGCCAGCGAAATAGATGATTCTACAATAGCTATATAGAATAGATTTCCCTTATATTTCTCTAAAATAAAATTTATCCATGTGAAGCTTGGAATAAATATCCATCCAGAAATATAAAGAATATATGCTATTGCTGAGAGAGGCAACTTGACTAAACGAAAGCTTTCATCTCCACTTATCTTTTGCTTTAAAATTATTGGTTCAAAAAATTTTAAAATAAATATGATGAAAAATATTTCAATAAATGCGAATACTAGAAAGCCATTTAAAATACACTCCGTTTCATTACATATAAATGTATAGAAGTATCCTAGAAATGGATAGGATAAAACTACAGCTATCTCTGGAAGCCTTAAATGCCACTCCATAATTTCCTTAAGTTTTTCACTAGGATATATTGCTTTTTCATATGCCGAATATAGGGGATAAAATATACCAGATATTTCTTCAACAAGCATGGCGGAAAAAATAAGTAGGGGAGCATAATCTCCTCTGGCAAGAAAATATAGAATGAATGATATAAATCCTAGAAAATCTATCAATGCAAGTCCCTTCCTAACATCTCTATATGAAAAATATCTACCTAAAAGATATGTTAAGGGTAGAGATGAAATATTTACAATAGTGTATAATACACCTATTTCAAATACATTATAGCCTGTTTTAAATAAGTAGTATGGAACCATGTACCATGAAAATAGTAATGGACAGCTGAGAGTATGATAAAGAATATATCTTTTTGTCGATGAGTTAAGCTCCTTCCAACGCATCTCGATCCCAATATATTTATTTTTAAATTATCAATCCTTATGAAAGTTTATGGATAAATATATAGGAGTAAAATAGTATATGAAATGTCATTAATGTTATTCTCCGAATATTTCTTCTAAGATTTCTTCTAATTCATTTTTATTAATACCTTGAAATATTACTCTTCCATCTGGAAAGAGTGTAAATATATGTTGTTTATATTTGGCTCTTATCATAGCCTCTCCGAACTTTGCAATAACTATGCTCCTCTCCATTAATATATCTACACTTTTCTTAAGATTTCTTCTATTTAGGAATACTATGAAGCTATTGTCAAGTGAGCAACTTTCCCTGATTTTATCAATATATTTTCTGTTAATGTTTTCACCCGCTAATATTTATTAAATTGTAATCTCAATATTTATTTGTAGTGATAAAATTGTTTGATGTATATAAAATTAGAGATGATTTTCCAATTCTGAGTAAAGAGTTTAATGGAAGGAAAATAATATATCTTGATAATACAGCTACATCTCAGAAACCTATTCAGGTAATAAATGCTATTAGGGATTTCTATACATCTTTTAATGCAAATGTTCATAGAGGGCTCCATTATTTAAGTCAAGAGGCTTCAAAACTATATGAGGATGCCCATGAAATCGTTGCTTCTTTTATAAACTGTAATCCAGATGAAGTGATATTTGTTAAAAATTCTACCGAAGCATTAAACATACTCGCATATCTATTAATGATAAATACGTTTAAACGAGGAGATAATGTAATTATTTCTATTGCAGAGCATCATAGCAATATTTTGCCATGGATAATGGTTAGTAAAATTAAAGGTATAGAGGTAAGAGTAGTTGATATAGATGATAGGGGTTTAATTGACATAGATAAGCTTTCCTCTCTAATAGATAATAGGACTAGACTTATATCAATAGTACATATATCAAATGTTTTGGGTACAATTAATAATATAGCTGAGATCGCAAAGATAGCTCATGAAAACGATATCTTAATAGCTGTTGATGGGGCTCAAAGTGTACCTCATATGCCTATCGATGTGAGAAAACTTGATGTAGATTTTCTAGTATTTAGTGGACATAAAATGCTTGGGCCGACTGGAATAGGAGTACTGTATGGTAAAGGTGAAATAATTAAAGAATTAGAACCACCTTTTCCCGGCGGAGGCACCATATCAAGTGTAAAATACAACGGTAAATTTGATGTTGAATGGGCGAAGATTCCCTGGAGATTTGAGGCAGGCACTCCCAATATAGCAGGCGCAATCGGGTTAGCTGAAGCTATAAAATATTTAAAAAATATTGGTATGATTGATGTAATGAAGTATGAGAGGATGCTTACAGAATACATGTTTAAGAGGGTTAGAGAAGAATTTAGGAAGATAAAGATATATGGCTCTACTAATAACATTGAACGTATAGGAATTATGGCGTTCAATATAGAAGGGTTCTATCCCCATGAAGTTGCAACATATCTAGATCAATATGGGATAGCTGTTAGAAGCGGTTTTCACTGTGCAGAACCTCTTCACATGAGAATTGGTGCATTGAAAGGAACTGTTAGGGCAAGCATTTATCTTTATAATACTAAGGAGGAAATAGATATATTTATAGATTCATTGAAAAAGCTTGAAGCTTTAGCCAAATGAGAGCTATATTTTCCTAACTCTACTAAACATTTTCAGTATCTTTTCTTCTTCTAATGCCTGTTTTTCCTCAAATGAAAGATCTTTAGGCAGCCAGTCTGGTTTAGATTTGTCTTTAAAATATTCTCTAATAGCTCTATGCAAGGCTCCTACAGCAAGTACACCACAGTGAAACTTTATCGAGGGGAGACCTCCCAATTCATCTGAAATTCTTTTCCATGAAATATTCCATGCATCCTTTAACGTAAGGTTTTTCACCATTTCTGTCAACATACTTGCAGCCGCGATATTTGCCGCACAGCCATAGCTGATAAAAGACGCATCAACAATTCTTTCATCAACTATCTTTAAATATATTGTTATCATATCCCCACATGCAGGGCTTCCAGCAGTAGCATATACTGTCGGATCTTCCATTTTACCTAGATTCTTAGGATTCCTAAATAACTCAATTACCTTTGGACTATAGGGTAATGGTATTCTACTTGACATAACTATTCACCTAAACTAATCTTCCTAATCCTATTTATAGATTTAGGAATAATTTTTAGCGCATATTTAATATCATCTATAGTGTGGCTAGGTATTATTTTAAATAGAATACTTCCATGGGCCTCTTCATATCTTCTTCCAATCGCCAGTAATACATGGCTTGGTTGTAAGATTCTACTCGTACACGCACTTCCACTCGAAACATATATTCCATGTAAACTTAATTCTACTGTAATGGCCTCTCCCTCACAGTGTAAGAAGCTGATATTAACGTTATCTGGAGCTCTTTTATCTCCACGGGGGCCGTTTAAAATAGTTTCATCTACACTTGTTAGTATTCCATTCATCAATGTATCTCTCAGATGTCTCATATGCCTAATATTTTTTTCAAAGTTTTTAAACATCATTTCAGCGGCCTTTGAGAAACCAACTATTAGAGGTACATTTTCTACCCCAGGCCATAGTTCTTGCGTACTTAGCTGACCATAAATTATTTTATCAACCTTCACTCCATCCCTAATGTATAGACATCCTACGCCTCTAGGACCTCCTATCTTATGTCCGCTGAGAGTCATTAAATCTATGTCAAACTTTTTAACGTCTATTGGAATTCTACCATATGCATCGGCTGCATCTGTGTGGATAATCACTTTATCATTTTTATCTCTTACAATATCAATTATCTCTTTAAGAGGTTGTATTGAGCCTATTTCATGATTTATATACATTATACTTACCAATATAGTATTTTTATCAATCACCTTTCCAATTTCATGTGGATCGACAATGCCTTCATTATTTACAGGAATTTTTATTACATTGAAACCATATTCAGATAGCTTTTCGGCAGGAAAAATCACACTTAGATGTTCAATACTAGATACAATTATCTTTTTACCAAGATCTTTATTAGCTCTTACCCCACCTATTATGGCAAGATTATTTGCTTCAGTTCCGCTATGAGTATATGTTATCTCCTTTACATCCGAATTTATAGTAGATGCTATTTTTTCACTGGCATTATATAGTGCTTCGTATGCTTCCCAGCCTAAACGATGCGTTATAGAGGGATGTCCATAACCTCTTTTATTGAAGTATGGTAGCATAGCATCGACAACTTCTTGACTAATCCATCCAGAGTTCTCATTGTCAAAATATACTTCTCTCTCAGGCTTACCATGAGCCTTTAAAAGTTGTTCAACATTCATAGCTTTATCTCACATATATAGATAGTTTCTTCAAATAGCTTTATCATCCACTATATTTATATCTGTCTCTACTATTAAAGTTATATCTTAATTTAGCTAGAATGCTCTGAGAACATTTTTTAGACAAATATTTTTATTTAATAGTAGGTTAAGGCTATGTTTAAAAGAGTTTTAGTGGCTAATCGTGGAGAAATCGCTGTTAGAGTAATTAAAACATTAAGTGAAATGGGTATAGAGAGCGTCGTAGTCTATTCAGATGCCGATAAATATTCTCTACATACATTGATAGGTGATATTAAATATAATATTGGTCCCCCACCTCCTGAAAAAAGCTATCTAAATATTGAGAAAATAATTTCTATAGCTAAGCTATCTGACTCCGAGGCAATTCATCCTGGATACGGCTTCCTATCACAGAATCCATTATTTGCAAAGAGATGTGAGGAGGAAGGCATAGTATTTATAGGCCCTGGCGAGAGAATACAGAGAGTTACTGGAAATAAGCTTGGAGCAAAAAAGATAATGAAGGAAAACAATGTACCAGTTATTCCCGGAGCGTTGGATCCAGTAAAATCTCTTGAAGAAGCGTTAGATATAGCTGATAAAATAGGTTATCCTATTATGGTGAAACCTGTATTGGGTGGTGGAGGTATAGGTATGAGGATATGCCATAACGAAGACGATCTTAAAAATTACTTTAAGATATGCCAGAAGCTCGCATTATCTAGTTTTGGCAGTCTAGAACTATATATAGAGAAATTTTTTCCAAATGCTAAGCATATTGAGGTACAAATTTTAGCTGATAATAGAGGTAAGGTTATACATTTATTTGAGAGGGAGTGTAGTTTGCAGAGAAGGTTTCAGAAAGTTATGGAGGAAGCGCCGTCTCCATCGATTACAGAGGATTTAAGGGAGAAGATTACAAGTACAGCGGTCAGAGCCGCTAAAGCCATTAATTATTGGAATGCTGGTACAGTTGAATTCATATATATCCCAAGTATGGATAAATTTTATTTCCTGGAAGTTAATTCTAGAATTCAGGTGGAACATCCTATAACTGAAATGATTACAGGTATAGATATTGTTGAGGAGCAGATTAAAATAGCGTATGGGGAAAATATAGATTTTAGTCAAAATGATATTAAAATTAGAGGGCATGCGATTGAGGCGAGAATAAATGCTGAAGACCCATTTAATAATTTTATGCCATCACCGGGATTAATTAAATCATATTTTCCACCATTTGGTTTCGGCATACGTCTAGAAAATGGTGTTTATAGTGGATATATTGTTCCACCATATTATGATCCGTTGATAGCGAAGCTGATTGTATGGGGTGAGAATAGGGATAAATGTATTAGAAGGATTAGGAGAGCGCTACAGGAATACGTTATAAGGGGTATTAAAACCAACATACCATTACAATATACTATACTTAATGAGAAAAGATTTATTGATGCATCCTATACGACTCGTTTTCTAGAGGAGGAGAATATTATTGGTAGAATTAAATATTCTGTTAAGTTAAATTTACCTGAGAAAGAGGAAAAGAGAGTGGAGGTAGAGAGATACAGATTAGATTTATGGAAACTTTCAGGTAGGATTCTACAGACCCGGTAATTTATTTTATTATCACTATAAATAGTGATAATAGATATACTATTATAAGCATTATAGCTGTATATATGGAGGCTGAAAGACTTATAAATATTGATGTAAAATTCATTGTGAAATGTGTTACTATAGATGTTAGGAGATTATATTTTATATATATTTTTTGAAGCATTATTCCTAGTATAAATATGGGGAGAATAAATATGATTAAATTTGTAAATAGAGTGAAATCATATATAGGCATATGGTAGATAGAAAATAGGATCGATGTGATTCCTAAAGAATATTTTATGGAGAATTTTCTACCAATATCCTCGAATAAAATATATCTAAAAAACATTTCTTCAGAGGTTGATGAAATAAATACTATCAATATTTTCCCTAAGATATTTGTTATTGGATTAAATAGTAGTAAACCGAATAATCCGGAGAACATTGTTGTAAAATATGTTATAGTTGATCCGAAGAATAATCCATTGAGCAACGAGGATTGAATATTATATATATTGCCTATTCGAGACCTAAATACTATTGGTAATGTAATTAATATATAAATTATAATAGATATGAGATTTGGGTCTAAAAATATTCTCAGTGAATTATTTAAAAATATGATCAAGAGATAGTAGAGTAGGTATTTCAATGAAATCACTAGTATGATTTTGCAACATATACTGTATTGACAGCATTTTCACCACACCATGCACATTTTTCATCGAAATTTTCTTCAGGTTTTCCTAATAGTATTCCTCTAATTTTTCCACCATTGGTTTTTTCCTTTAAATCCATGGCGCATTCCTCTTTACCGCAAAAACTTATTCTAATAATTTTACCTTTATTTAAACCTTCTATTATCTCTTCCCTATTTCTAGCTGTAATTATATTTTCTTTCAAAAATTTTTCAGCCCTATTTTTCAATACATTTAATATATCTTTCTCTAAAAATTCTATTGTTTCAATAAGCTTATCATCTTCAATAAGCATTCTTTTGCGAAGATCTCTCCTAAATATTGTAACAATATTTTTTTCAACCTCCTTCATACCTATTTCAATCCTAATAGGCACTCCTCTAAGCTCCCAGTCATTGAATTTCCAGCCAGGGGTTTTATCTCTAGTATCTATATGTACTCTATAATTCTTCTCTAAAAGCATTTCCAATATTTTATTACATTTATCCATAACTTTATCCTTATCACTATCCTTATAGATTATAGGTATTATTACAATTTGTATTGGAGCGATGTTAAGTGGTAGAACCAACCCCCTGTCATCACCATGTATGGATATTATTGCCGCAACAATTCTCCATATACCTGGACCATAACATGTCTGCCAAGCATATTTACGTCTACCTTCTCTATCTATAAATACTATTTCAAAAGCTTTTGAAAAGTTCTGTCCCAGATCATGTGTAGATGATATCTGCAGTACTCTTCCATCGGGTAGTAACGTGTCAGCAGCATAGGTGTCCACTGCCCCAGCAAACTTATCCCATTTAGGTCTCTTAAAGAATAGGAATGGGATTCCCAGTTGCTCCCAAATAACCTTCCTAGAATTCTCCATATCCTCTCTAACTTGTTTTAACGCTTCTTCATGTGTTTCAAATACATTATGCGCCTCTATCCACAGAAATTCTCTCCCTCTTATAAATGGACGAGTAACCTTTTCATATCTATATACACTTACAGATTGATATAGTTTTAACGGTAGGTCTCTCCAGCTAGTTATCCATAATGAATACATTTGATAGAAAGCTGTTTCAGAAGTAGGTCTTAAAGCCAACCTTCTATCAAGTTTTTCCTCCCCAGCCTCAGTTATCCAGAAGACTTCCGGCTTAAATCCCCTTACATGCTCCTTTTCTTTCTCAAAATTTTCCTCTGGAATTACTGTTGGAAATATTACTGGTTGATGGCCTGTCTTCTCTAACTCTCTTTCAAATATTTTGAATATGTTTTTAATTATCTTGGTTGCCCATGGTCTATGTACAATAAATCCTTGGACATTATATCTTATATCAATTAATTCGCTTTTAATACATACCTGTGTATACCATTCTGAAAAGTTTTCATTTTTCTTAACGGTTATTCCGATTTCCTTATCCATATTCTTCCCTCATGGTTTAGGCTGGCTAGGACATTCCAGAGTTTTATTATAGCCGATGTTCTATTTATTTTCTCTGTTGCCATTATCTTTTCTATACGGTTTTCAAGTATAGTTTTAGCTGACTTCAAAAATATTTTTAAATGTATTTTTAAAAGTTCTGCATAGATGTTATCTATATTCACTATACCAATATTTTTAATACTTATCTTTAAAATTCTTTGAATAAAGTCTCTTGAATTAATCTTTAATCCGAGCTTTATAACGTTTTTAACCAGTATATCTAGATCTGGTTTGAATGCATTTATCTTTATAATGGAACCATTTTTCTCAAATAAAATAATTTCTTCTACACCGCAATCCCTCAATTCCGCAAAAATATTTCTTTCATTAAATAAGTCATAGATTTTATCAATATCATTTTTCTTAAAAATGAATTTTATTAAAGGTTTTTTATCAAGTAAAATATAATTTATGGATATTTTCTCTATATTTGGATTCCTGGATATAAAGAGAATTCTATTACTTGAAAAAAATATTCTTATACCGTTTACCTCAAATATCGCTTCCTTTATTCTCTCAATTCCTTCAACAATATTAAAGATATTTTCAGAGTTCTCTACAAGTTCCCTAGAATATACATAATAAGATATTATTGCTAAAATAGATATTAATATAATATCTCCTAAACCTATTGCTTTTAAAAAAATATAGGAAAAAAACGCTACACTAATTATGAATATCGAGAATATGAGGCCGAAGGATACCGAAACAATATATCCCAAAGTAACTTTACATCTATTACTTACTATCATCTTCTTTGAACCTAACATTTTTAAATAAAAACTTATTATTGGAGACGATACTACCAGATATTTTTTCATTTAATTTCACATAGATATTCTTTTAATTCATTTATTTGAAGCAGTATTTTTTCAATGATATCTAGTATAGAGATATTAATGACATTGCTATTAAACTGATTTATACTTAATCTAGTAAACTGTATAATTCTATTATAAAATTTCATTAAATTTTCATCTTTAACTCCCTTTCTAAGCATCTTAGTTCTTTTAACCAAGGCTAATAGATTTACCATGGGATCTGAACCCGGAATAATATTTAGACATATTAATAATATTGATGAAAAATCATATACCATGTATTTTATCTTATTTAATAGAATTTGAGATAAGGTTTCATTTAATTTTACAACTTTCTTTATAAATTTAACTCCATCTATATATGTATTAATTTTACCCAGTATATCATTCATGATCTGAATTTTATCCTTATATAGTAGCTGATCAACGTATTGCATAGAGGTTCTAATATTTTCATCTATAACTTTATCTATTAAGTCTAATGGAATTTCAATATTTTTTCTACTCAAGTATAGCCAAGGAGACGAGGATAAATATATGTCTCGAATAGAATCATAGATGTTTTCAATAATTTCATCCACTACAGAGGATATCGGTTTCAGTGAAATTTTTTTAAACCATCTGTCTTCAACCATTTTCCTAATATTCCTATATGTAAACGGTTTTCCCCCCTCAATATATAAATATTTTCTCGTATTAATGTAGAAATCATACTTTGCAGATAAAAGTATTGAAGGATATAAAATGTTAAGTATATTTACAATGTTTGACGCTATTTCTCTACTTGAGACAATTCTATCAATTTTCCTTTCATAAAGCTTGTCAACAACCCTTATACATTTACTCATATCTATACCCGCTTTAACAAGTGATTCAAGTATTTTTAGAGAAGAGAAACTACTTAGATCACCGTTCCCTAAAATAATGAAGTCCACCTTTTCATCTATCTTTTCAAAAACTTTTTCAAGAACACCTTTACCATAACTATTTCTCTCCAATAAAGTAACTATTTCATTCAAATCTCTCCAAAATTTTTCTAAATTTCTATCTAATGTAAGCATATTTCTACTAATATGGATAGTTCCATTATTTCTAAGCTCATCTAAAATCTCTATAACATTGATCTCTGGATATAGGAGTCCGATTAGATTTAAAAAGGAATTGATATCTCTATTATTCATAAAATATAGAGCAGATAATATTATTAGTTTATTTTTATTTAAACCTAAAAGAATATGATATTTTTGAATAAATTTATCAATTCTTTTTCTAAAATGTTTTAACGATTCTCCTCTCGTAGTTAGATTTAAATTGTAGTCGATTAATCCCAGCTTAATGAATTTATCTTTAAACTTGTTGTCAAAAAATATCTTCCATCCTTTTTCTCTAATTAATTTAAATATCTCTATATATGTATCCCATAAATTTAGCATAGACTTTATGAATGACGGATTTATATCAAGAAACTTTAGCTCAGAATTTACTATATTGATTATCTTAATATCGTATCTTTTTAAAAGATTTGAAAAAATTTTATGAATATTATTCAATACGTTTATGATATTTTTAGGGCCGATTAAAACCATATTTAACTTAAGCTCATCTTCATTCATATTCCAATCCAGTATCTTTACGCCAATTTTATCTAATTCTTCAATCTTATTTCTAACGATGGGCTTAATATCTTCTCTCCATGAATCCAATATAAAGCTTAGGTAAAATACCTTTTCCACTCTAATCCCCGTGCCATAGCTTTATAGACTAAATTATATTTCTATATTTTCTTTCACTCTAAACCATATAAGAGTTTAGTTTGTAGGCAAATTTTTTAGAATATATTTAGGGGCAAAAGTTTGAAGAGATTAATTTATTGCCTTATATT
>CAZKAY010000043.1:0-1540 GCA_964550975.1 uncultured Thermoproteales archaeon
GCATTTTTCCCAGCACCAATTTTATCAATATTCATAAAGACACCTATACCATAAACATCAATTATAAATAAAAATATTTTCTTCATAAAACCTATATCAACTTCATATTTTATAGTGAATCTTAAATATAGGAAATCTATTTTATACGATTACTAGAGATGATCCACCCAACAATTTATATTGCTCCTAACTGAAATATGTATTTAATTCAAGCATAAATCTAATATAAAGCCTACATGCGAGAAAATATAGGAATTAAATCAACCAAACTAACTTGTTTACTATTCCCGAAAATCTCTGATTCTCAAATTAGAGGATCACAAAGATTTTTTTGATTTATAGTAGGATTTTTTAGGGGATATTAAGATGACTGAAAAAATTATGGAGATTGTGTTTCTTGATCTTATATTTTTGTCAAAACTAGGATTTATTTCGTGAAGCTTTAATATTGTTGAATATTTTATGGTGAGGTATGTTAAGTCTTTAGTAACCATTTCCATAGTGGTATGAATTTTATTTTCTTTTCTTTGAATTTTATTTCATCTTCTAGGTCCCATGTGATAATTAGTAGATTATTGCAGTGTAGTAGGTTACTGGCTTTGATTAGTGATCTTAATTCTCTTTTTTCAATTTCATCTAGGCTTGATGCATAGGTGACTTGTATGAGTTGTTTAATTTTTAAGTTTTCTTTTATAATGAAATCAACTTCATGTTGTTGAGAATCTTTAAAGTAGAAGATATTTGAGAGTGGTGGTCTGAAACGAGATATAAGGTTTATTGCAACAAGGTTTTCCATATATTTTCCAATATTTTCTATAAGTCTAAAGCCTAATATACTGGCTAAACCTAAGTCTATGGAGTAGACTTTTCTTGGAGACAATTCTTTCTCCTTAATTTTGAATGAAAATCTGGGATGAAGAATATCATTCTAGAGGTGGAGAGGTGTTTGGAGAATCTTTCAACAGTTTTTACAGGAATGTGAAGTAGACGTGAAATTTTTGCATAGCTTATGAGTGAAGATACATTGGTTATATAGAAGCTTGCAAGAAACTCTATTTTTGATACTTCTCTTATTCTAAACCTTCTCTCCACATCTTTCACTAAAATTGTTTCAAAATATCTTTTAAGTATATCTATTTTCATTCTCTCATTTTCTTCTAACACGATTTCAGGGAATCCGCCCCATTTTAAATATATTCTTAGCTCTGATAAAAGTCTCTTTCTTTCACTCCATAATGCACTTAGGTTGATTTTAATTCCCCTGAATTCTAAAAATTCGGGAAAATTTAACGGAAATACTTCTATAGCTACGCCTCTTCCAGACAATAGCGTTGCAAATTCTTCTCCCATAAGTTTTGCAGAACTTCCTGTAACAATAATTCTTCCCTCATTCTTCTCATGAAAGCTTCTTACAAATCTCTCCCATCCCTTTATCTCCTGTACCTCATTTAGTAGGAGGAAGGGTTTTCTATCAGGCCTTACTATTTCTCTATATGCATCATAAATTTCTAAAAGTGTTGACAAATTTTTAGGTATTCTT
>CAZKAY010000043.1:1550-10756 GCA_964550975.1 uncultured Thermoproteales archaeon
AATTTATAAAATTTTTGTCACATATTGCAATTTTATAAATTTCTTCAATAGAATTTACTATTCTATTGAAGGTCCATTTTGCTTTAATGATTCTAAATAGATTTTAGAGGAATGTGTTGTATAAAGATATATATTTGATAATATTATTTGTATTATGATTGTATATGTGTGCTGAGGAGGTTTGGAGTTATATAAAGGATAGGGTAAGTATTAGTAAGGAGGAGTTCTTTAAAATGGTTTCTGATGTAAGGGAGAAGGCTAGATTTATAAATGAAAAAGGCGCGGCAATAATTGCTGCAGAAAAGCTGGGTATAATGGCTGATGAAATACTTTTTCCACCGATTATTGGGAGGGTGTTAGAGATAGGTCCTGTGAAGAGGACAAGGAGTGGAGTACCTTATAGAATGTTCTGGATAGTTAATTTAGATGGTATAAAGATATGTGTTGCATTTGGAAAACAACATACTGAATATATAGAGGATTTGGAGGATAAGTTGATTAAAATATCTAAATATGTGGTGGCTAAAACTACATTTGGGCCATTGACACGTGTAACAGAGATATCTAAAATAGAGGTATTGGATGATAATCTATATAATCCTATAGTTGAGATAGATAAGGCATATGTAAACAATATAGCGGAGTTAAAGAAAAGCCGTATATCAATGCTATGCAGAGCTGTCGTAATATTTGATCAGATAACAGAGTTATCTGTATGTCCAATCTGTGGTTCAGTAGTATCTCCGTCAAATGGAGACTGGATATGCAGTACACATGATAAAGTTGAGCCAGAACTTAGAAAGGTTCATAGACTCCAGGTTTCAGATGAATCTGGAATATATTCTGCAACATTTTACGGTGAAGTTGAAGAGCTTAAAAATAGGCTGATAATTTTTAAGGGAACATTTAGGGGAGAGGAATTATATATATTGAAGATATATTCGGTTCAAAAGATTTTATGAAGGATAGTTATGTCGAGAAAACTTTCTCCAGATCTACTTGAAAAATATATTTTTAGTAGGATAGGTAGATTGGATTCTAAAGTTATACTTGGACCTAGATATGGCGAAGATGCCGCCATAATAAATTTAGACAATAAGTATCTAGTTATGCATTCAGATCCTATTACGGGGGCTGTAAAAAATATTGGATGGCTTGCTGTAAATATTGTTTCAAACGATATCGCTGTTAGAGGCGTTAAACCTAGATGGATATTGCTTGTAATCCTACTTCCAATGAATTTTTCAGAGAAAGATATAGATGTCATTACAAGGCAAATAGATAAGGCTGCAAGAGAAATAGGAGCTATGATTATAGGGGGACATACCGAATTTACCGTGGATATTGAGAGACCAATTATTTCGGCTACAGCTATAGGAATTACATCGAATAAAAACATTGTAAAAACATGTGGTGTAAAGAATGGTGATTATATCTTGATGACTAAGGGTGCGGGATTAGAGGGAACATCTATTTTAGCAACAGATTTTGAGGAAAAACTTCGAGAGAAAGGTGTCTCGGAGAAAATTATTTTAAATGCAAAAAACTTTATCAATGAAATAAGTGTTGTAAGAGAGGCATTAATACTGTCAGAATATGCTAATTCGATGCACGATCCAACTGAAGGTGGAATACTAAACGGTTTAGCTGAAATGGCTTATGCATCAAATATAGGTATAGATATATGGATAGATAAAATTTTAATTAGAGAGGAGACAAAAATTATTTGCAGAAAGCTGGACATAGATCCGTTAAGGCTCATTAGCTCTGGAGTACTTTTAGCCTCAATTCCACCTAACAATCTTGAGAAATCCCGCAATGTATTAGATAGAGAAAGGATACCTTATTCAATTATAGGTAGGGCTGGAGGAAAGAGGTGTTTAAGAATATATAGGGATGGAGAGTTGATCAAAACATTGTATGATAGATATTATACAGATGAGCTTGAAAAAATATGGAGGGCTAAATAGCATGTATTAAGGCTTTCTCTATCTCATTCATTCTTTTCTCTCTTTCAATAAATTGTGCAGTCTTTAGTATAGCTTCAATATATATTTTTCCAAACTCTGTTAATTTTATAATCCTATTTCTGCCACCTATCTCCTTATATAAAAATCCCTTTTTCTCCAATCTTCTAACAATTCTACTAAACTTGTTTTTAACGATAGGGTCTCGAGGATCTTCTCCACAAAAGACAATTATGTCTTTAATCGATTCAGCATATCCCTTCATTTTATACAGGCCTGCTAAAATTATTTTGGAGAATCTTTCTTCATCCATATCTTTAAAAAAGTTAAGTAAACCGCTGTTATTTTTTCTATCAACTGGTAGTGGCAGGATACGTATATCATTGCCCCTCCTATTATCTTTTTCTTCAACCCAGTCTTCAAAACTAGGAGTATTTGGAGGAGGAATAAATTCACCCTTCTTATCCACATTAACAACATATATATAAACTTTAGGGAAAATTAATGATAAGACATTTATAGCAGATACAGATTCTGGAGGCATATCAGTAATATCTATAAATACAGTTCTCTTCTCCATATAGGCTTCCTTATACAATATTTGGTATACGTTTTCAAATACACTGTTAAAGCTCTGTGGATTTATACCCAATACAATTGGTTTAAAAAATTCTAGTTTCTCTCTAATCTTCCCAGCATTTCTCCTACTGACAGCACCATAATTATCTCTTTTATTATCATATAGAATATATATTTTTTCAATCGGATAAGATAATCTAAGCTTTTCAATTCCATCTAAATAGACAGTCGGGTGAAATCCTATATAATTTACTAGGACGACCATTAAAATTCACAGTATATTTAATATTATTACAGTAATATTACTATATATATAATATATATATTTATCGAATAATATCAATAAAAAACTTATGGTATCAAAAAATTGTTACTATCATGCATGGATTTTCTTAAAAATGGTATCAATATTTTGTTACTATATCTTTTTTATGAATTGTATATTTTTGATTGATAGGTCTCCCTCAGCCTATGATTATCGTTATTAATATATTATTTTTCATCCATATATCTGTAGGTAAGATTTCCGATGATGTCACTAAAATCTGACCAAATATTCCGAACAGATCTGAGGATGCTAGTTGATAAGCTTAGGAAGATTTATGGTAAAAATAGGAGAAGGATTGAATATACATTATTTGGAGAGCCAATATTTTCTCCCTATCCTATAATTAGGTTGAGGAATAAGATTATTAGGGGATATCCCATATCTGATTCGAGGCTACATTATCTTGAATTTATTCCACATAGACATAGAGTTTTTACATTGGATTCTTCTCTAAAAATGCTTTTCGATTTAGGTCCATATAAAATTATTATTGCTAAAATTGTTGCAGGCATATGGAGGGGTTTTAATAAAATAGTTGATTTTAATCCGATTATGAGGATAAATATTGTTGAGAATAGAAGGGAAGCCGCAGAATGGTTATTGAGAATAGAGCTTGAAGCATTTCTAAATATTGTTGATAGAATAGGTTTTAATGATTACTGTATTCTTGATAGAGGGTTGATGGCATTACCTGCATTTAAGAAATCGACTAGAGAATTGATTGAAAGATTGGATAAAATTGTTTCAGCTAAGGGTGGAATACTGGTTGGTATAAGTAAGGCAAGCCAGCTTTCATTGAATACTGGTCAGGGATTGCTTGGATATCTAGTATATTTTGCTAATAAGAGACTGCCTAAAACTCCATGGTATTATTATCCTATTTTTAGGACTAGCAGTCTTCCCTCATGGTATATTGGTGATATATGTGTTGTAAAATTTAGCCATGAAGTTGAAAATGTTTTTAGAATAGATGTGTCGAGAAATAGTCTGTATAGAACAGATATAAAACATATTTTAGGTGAAATAGCTTTTCTACAGGATCCAGGTATACCTGGATATCCTTATCCAGTTAAAAGTGTGCATGATGAAGCTAAGATAGGTAGAGATGAGTATGAGATATTTAAGCATAGATTTATGGAAATCTTGGAGGAAGAGGGGATTTTGAAACAGTTTCTTGCAGATATAGATTCGGTAAGCTTTAGGGAGAAATTTTTACTAGGTGATTTCTCTTGAAGATAGGAGTAGTTGTATGGGCTGAAGGACTTAACGTAAAGTTTAGGATAAATCAGGGGGCAAAGGTTGAGCGTGGACAGCTGGTAAAAGTTTATGATGGAAATATAAAATATATTTTAAGAGTATATAATTTTAGGCCTGAGTCTCTTTTAACTCCAGTTGAAATCGCAAGAATCAGTGAGAAAAAGTCTCATGGAGAAGATTTTATATTATATGATAAGGGGTTAAGACTATATGATACAGCTATAGCTACAATTGTTGCACAGGTAGATGAGGATGGCGTTGCAAGAGGGCCTTCAAGTGTGCCTTCTCTTTTTACAGATGTAGAGACTTTAGATAAGATAGATTTAGAGCAATTAAATCTAGATACAGGAGATATTATGCTAGGATATGTTAGAGTCGGCCATAAAAAATCTAAGTCGATTGTATCATTAAATGGTGGAGAGATTATTCCACATCATATCTTGGTTAGCGGTGTAACTGGAGCAGGTAAAAGTAATTTAAGTAAAATTATAGCTTATTCAATTATGCGTAATGAAGAAAATAATTATAGTTTTATAATATTTGACTGTGAAAGTGAATATTTTTCGGGTAATGCTCCAGATAAATATGGTTTAGCTCACCTACCTGAGGCTGAGAAAAAACTTTTCTATGTAACGAGTGATGTTAGAGAACCATCAATCCTAAACTATAGTTTTTATTATAAAGGTATTAGGATAAATAGGAGGATTAGATCTCATCCACTTGAAGTATCTTTCTCATCCCTGTATCCAGGCGATTTTACGATGACCGGTGAATTTAGTTCACCACAGGAAGAATTATTATGGCTTGCTAGAAAGGAGTTTGGAGAAGACTGGCTTTCAATTCTATTAAAGTCTTCTCCAAACTTTCTCTATAGGAGATTTAACCGTATGGTTCATAAAAATACTATAAATACTATAAAGCGAAAACTAAAATATTTTCTTGGGAATAATGATATTTTTAAGGAGTATGTTGAAACCGATCTTTTAAAAGCTATTCTTGGAGCAATTGGAAAGGGTATGGTTATATTAATAGATATGCCTTATGCATCTGAGGGTGAGGAGAAACTATTGACATGTACTATAGCTAGAAGAATATTTTATACATATGAAAAATTGAGAAAGGTTGCTTTAAATGAATGGGTGAGGCTACCCTATGTATTAATAACTGTGGAGGAAGCTCATAGATATTTATCTAAATCAAGTTTAACGAATAATGGGGAGATTAGGGAGAATATTTTTTCAATTATAAGTAAACGTGGTAGAAAATATAGGGTCGGAGCACTATACATTACCCAAATGCCTGGAGAACTTATAGAGCCAGTTGTAAGGCAGACTCTAACTAAAATAATATTACCATTACCTACTAAGCCAGATTATATGAAGGTTATCCAATATAGTCCATATTTGGATGAGGCCGAACAGGAGATAAAGACTCTAGATAGAGGTGAAGCATTAGTTGTATCTCCTCCCTCAGGTCTGAGATTTGCAGTACCAGTAAAAATATTTTGCTTCGAAGAACTTGTAAAGGATCTTCTAGAGGAGGAAAGGCTCCTATTAAAGTCGAAGAGAATTGAGAAGAAAGGTGCTGGGAAGAGTAGGGTAGCTATATTAGATGAATTTAAAAAATAGGACTATTTTCTCCTAGTAATAATGTATTCCGAAAACTTTTTGAAGAAATCTTTTGCCTCTGATGGTATATTTGCCTGCTCTAAATGTTCGAGACTCTTTAGATATAATTTTCTAGACATTTCTTCAGCATATTTTAATGCACCAGTTTTCACCATAAATTTTCTAACAATATCTATTTGCTCAGATGTAGCCAGCCTATTCCCCAAGATATTTAAAAATATTTTTCTCTCATTTTCATCTAGATTTTTTAGAGAATGTATTACAAGCAGTGTTCTCTTACCTTCCTTTATATCTGAATCTATTGGTTTACCCGTTTTCTCCTCTCTACCAAATGTACCAAGTATATCGTCCCTTATTTGAAATGCTTGAAATATAAGTCTAGCCCATTCTTTTATTTTAAATACATCACTGTTAGGTAGATCTGATAATACAGCTGCCATTTCCATTGGAATATAGAATAATGCACCGGTTTTCGCGTCAATCATATTTAGATAATCATTTATAGTTACATCATACCTGGATTCTTGTTCAATATCTATTGCCTGGCCATAGTTTAAACGTATATAGAGTTCTAAAAGTTTTTGAATAACATATATCTTTTTATTTAAATCCATATTTGATTCAGCTACAGTTTTAAATGCAAATGAAAACAATAGATTTCCAGCGAGAATTGCATAGCTAATACCATTTCTATAAATATTTTTATAGTCGTCCATAATCTTGTATAGGGATTCCTTACCCATCCAAAATGAAGGATCACTATATTTTTTCAATAAGATTTTCTTTAAAAAGATTTCCGCAGACATCACTTGTACTGTAGGTTTACCTCGCCTTAAAACATCTTCATCCATAATATCGTCATGACATATACTTGAGTTTTGGAGAAATTCTACACCCAATGCCGGTGCAATAATGTTTTCATCAATCCTCTTCTTTACAAAATAATATAGTTTTATCATAGCTATAGGTCTAAGCCTTTTCCCACCACGCATTGTATAGTCATATGCCATTTCAAATAATTTTAAAGCCATATCGTTTGAAGGAATATTTTTCCTCTCCTTCATGAAAACTTTTTCTAGATATTGGTTTACAAGTCCTGCAGTCTTAATTACATCTTTAATAATATCCATGTATTCTACACCTTAGGTGGAGGCTTAAATCCCTTCTCCTCCAGTATTTTTACTATTCTTGGAATAACTATTTCCGCCGGATCTCCAGCATATATTTCTATAATTAGATTCTTCTTACGATAATATTCAATTATTGGTGCAAACTGCTTTTTATATACTTCAAGTCTATGTAAAACTACTTCTCGTGTATCATCCTTACGATGAATAAGTGGTCCACCACATTTATCACATATTCCATCAACTTTTGGAGGCATATATTTTGTATGATAGATTGCACCACATTTTCGACATATTCTTCTACCACTAATTCTCTCTATAATAGTTTTGACGGGTGCCTCGAACTTTAATACAAGATCTATATAGGTAATCTTATCCAAAGCCTTTGCCTGCTTCAACGTTCGTGGAAAACCATCTAAAATAAATCCCCTTCTGCAGTCATCCTCATTTAATCGTTTCCTAACCATTTCAATTACAATTTCATCTGGTACAAGTTCTCCAGAATCAACATATTTTTTTATCTTAAGCCCCAACTCCGTTTTCCTTTTAATCTCATCTCTAATCATATCTCCAGTAGATATATGTGGTATACCATATATTTTTGAGATAGAGGAAGCATAGGTACCTTTGCCGACACCAGGAGGGCCAATAAATATTAGCTTCAAAATTTCACCAAAAAAGTATAAAAGAGGAGATATTTATTTTTTATCCAATTTTAAATTTGAGGTAAATTTTTTCAATTTTCTTTACAATATTATTCCATGAATATTTTCTTTCAACAATATTCCAAGCCTGCTTGGCAATATCTAAATATATATCATAATTTAAATATATATCAACTATTTTTCCAGCAATGGATTTCGGGTTCCTATCATAAAGAAAACTTCCATTAACTCCTTCAACAACAATTTCTCGTAGTCCACCAATACGGCTAACCAGTACCGGAGTCCCACATGCCATCGCCTCTAATACAACTATTCCAAAAGATTCTCCATAAATACTTGGTAATATAAATAAATTGCTTGACCTATATAGGTCTGGAAGAAGCCTGTCATCCACCTTTCCAAGAAGCTCTACATGCTCGCTAAGATTTAAATCTAATATACGGGTCTTCAAGAAATTTTTAAGAGGCCCGTCTCCAGCTACTATAAGTTTAACATTATTTACTTCATTAACCACATACTTCATTGCCTCGATCAATAGATGTACACCTTTTCTTCTCACCAATCTGCCTACAAACAATATTATAAAAATGTCATCAAATTTTTCTCTAAAATTTCTTGAGCCATTTGGATTAAATCTATCAATATCTACTCCATTCGGTATAACATATATTTCTTTATCTGAAACAAAGCTTTCAATAAATTTTTTAGCAATATTACTTACAGCTATGACTGAATCAATTTTACTTAAAATGGTTTTAAATGGTAAACCTATATAGCTAATTGTTTTAAGAATATATTTATAATCATAGAAATAGGCTGAGTGATTTGTAAGTATGGTAGGATAATTATTAATTTTAGATGATAGACTAACGGCTACAGGTATAGGAGTAAACGCATGATGTACATGGACTATATTTGGCTCGAATTCCTTTAATATTTTTTTGATAACACCGTTTCCGCCGGTGGCTAATAACTGTAAATACTCTATTCCATTTAACTCATATATTCTAGATCCGTTTTTTTCTCTACCATCTCTTTTCCGTGTTACCACCATTACTTCATGATCTCTCTTCTTAAGAAAATGAGCTAAATCTTCAACGTGTCTAGCCACTCCACCCGTATCGGGAGGATACCACTGTGTAGCTAATAGGATTCTCATAACTATTACCTATCTTTTAAAGAGCGCTAATAATTCAGTTAAAGTGAAATCTCTAAATCTATCAATAATTTTTATAAGAAAATTAAGTATGTATCTAGATTTACGGCATTCATTCAAAATTTTCTCAGCATTTCTCCTGGTTTGATTGCTAAAATCATTGATATGCTGTGACACATATTTAGCTAAAGATGGCAATTCTTTTCCAATAATATTCTTTAAATAAAATTCCATTAAATCAATTATATCTGTGTTAGATTTATAAAGTATTTTTTTACCAGATCTACCTATCCTTCTAACAAAACCATATTTCTCAAGTAAAGATAAATTGCTACTTATCATGCTTAAACTATAGTCTGTAAGACTTTTTATCTCCTGTTGCGATAAAGGAATTCCAGCTAAAATTAATGTACCCCATATTTTTCCAGCAGCCTTACCAATACCTAAATTAGATGTCAACATAGATATTCTTTCAATAAAATTTTTTTCAACATCGTTA
>CAZKAY010000043.1:10766-16997 GCA_964550975.1 uncultured Thermoproteales archaeon
TCGTTAAATGAGACAGTCATATTTATCATATTTCTATTTTTATCGAAAAATATATATTTTTTATGCAATATAAATTCTATGATTTCGATGATTATTAAAATAATAGATATGCTTAAGATATTTCGTATAAGTGAATGGAGAGGGTATTTTGGATTATACACATATGGGATACTATATTTCACAAAATCTTTAATTGAAATATTGTCAAAAATACTGTATACTTCTCCTCTATTCTTTCTATATATGGCCTCAATATATCTTGCAAACAATATTTCAGATATAGAAGGTGATAAAATTAATCCAAATAAAATAAATAAAAACATTCTTGTTAAAAAGCATATAGATGCTCGTCTTCTCAATCTCCTTCTACTAACCTTAATATTTTTCTCAATAACGTATTCATTCACTCTACATCCGATTGGACAAGCAATATATATTATTTCCCTCCTACTAGGGATATTCTATTCGCTAAAGCCCTTAAGATTTAAGGAAAAACCATTTCTAGACCTATTGTCTCATTCTATTTTCTTCGGCATAGGATTGTTTTTATTTTCCTCTCAATTCAACCTTAACTTTAAGACGATATTGATAATACTTATCATTGCAACTTATTCAATAATATTAGAGCTTAGAAATGAGATAGAAGACTACGAATATGATAAAAATGCTGGATATAACACGACTATAGTATCAATTGGACTGAATAACGGAATATTTTTTGTCAATTTCCTATTACTAGTAATGCTTATAGAATTCGCACTACTTTATGAAAATATGCTATTGAAAATATTCAGTATATCATTGATATTTATATTATATTTGTTTAGGAAAAATTTTAATAAAATGGTTAGGATATTTGATATTATATTTATATTCCTACTCACATTAACTCTTATATAATATCTCTAAGACCTGCTTAGGCCCATTTAAACACAAATATATTTCATTTAATATTTCTCTGCCCATAAGTACTTTATCTATATATGGATGAACGAATATTTTCATCTTTTTATGATAAAAATTTTTTATTTTGATAACTGCAATTACTGGACTAAGTTTAGTAATAAAATGTCCCGCATGTATAGCATAATATGTTTCATCAATTTCTATAAGATTTAAATTTAATTTTTCAAATATGGATTTAGTTATAATTAAACTTCCACTAAAACCAGTATCTATGTATGCCTTTTCTTCCAGCTCTTCATTTGTAATAGGATTAGATATATCTATTTTTAAAAATGGATGAGAAGGGGTAATAGATATATCATATTTCTCCACATATTTCAAGTAGTCCACCCCCAATCTCCAAAAATCTTATTGATCGTGGTTTAATTTCTCTAATTAATGCTGATGATATCTTCTTCTCAGTATATCTTTTTCTAATAATATTGATAGCCTCATCAATACTACTACATATAGCATGTTTTTCACTATTATTGAAAATAACAATATATCCTTTAACTCCTTTCTTCAAATATTTCTCTACAAGTCTATCAGCAATTTCTTTAACATCACTTTTCTTATCCTCAACTATAATAGGTTTCTTTAACCATTCTTTTAAAGCAATATTTACTGCTTCAGACAAAGTTATACCTAGCAGAGATGCTTTCACCTTAACTTCTCTATATGTTTCTTCATCAATACCTCTGAGAAAAACATTTTTCATAGATATCAAGATATCAATGTTATCAAGATATATAAATCTTTATTTAAATATGTTTTCATAGAAATTTCTTTTACTATATTTTTCTATAAGCTTTTTCTCTATCGGATAAACTCCATATTTTCTAGCTGCTTCAACCATTTTTTTAAAGTTTTCCGGCTTTACTCCCGGATGTATGCTGTTGCTTGAAGACAATATGTAGCCTCCATTTGGGGCAACCTTTGCAATAGTTTCTTTTACAACTTCTTCAACTTCTTTAGGAGACAGTAACGGTAGAACAATTGTACAATCAATATTTCCTATGACACATATCTTTCCACCATATTTTCTCTTTACTTTAGCTATATCCATTCCAGCTGCAGGCTCTATTGGATGAAGACCATCTATACCGGTATCAATTATAAGGTCAAGTATACTCCATATCCTTCCATCAGTATGTTTTATAAATAATCTATTATTTTTCTTAGCAATATCGACGGTTTTCTTTAAATATGAATATATAAAGTTTTTAAACATCCTTGGTGAAAGAAACGAATTCTTTTTATCTGCATAATCATCTCCACTTAAAAGCACATCTGCGCCTATCTTTAAAGCATTCTCCATAACTCTAGACTTATATTCAAAAATTTTGTCAGCCAATATATATGCGTATCTCGGATATCTATAATACATTTTAAATAAATTATGCATTCCACCTACAATATAATGGGAAAATTCAAATACATCATGACCTAAAAATACGATTGCTTTTTCATACCTAAATCTATCAACAAGTTCGTTTAGGGTATTAAGCCTATATTCAGCATCCGGGTCAGGAATATCCAGTTTAGTAACATCTTTAAAATCTTTAACTGGCCCCTTATATGGATAGAGAATTCCTACATCACTTGTTTTCCAAACAATACCCCATTCATCTTTAAAAGTATTTGGACCAATCTTTTCTAAATTAAAGTTTTCTCCACATGTAACTCCATCTAAATCAATATATTCAGCAAGATCGGCATAGCTTTTTAAACCAAATGAATCTACAATAGGTTTATCTACAATAAGTTCCCAAATAGGAACCTTATCAGGAACTTCTCTTTTTAAGGCCGTTATAAATCTCTTATATCCATTCAAAATTCCACCAATAAATTATTTAGACCTTATTCTCTTAATAAATCTTTCAACCTCTTCTCTAGTAGGTAATCCTGCCTGTGCCCCCATTTTAGTAACTTTTAGAGACGCTACACAATTTGCAAAAAATACTGCATTTTCAATATTTTTTCCTTCACTTAATGCTACTGCAAGTCCGGCATTAAATGCGTCTCCAGCACCAGTTGTATCAACAACTCTTACATCGATTGTTGGAATAATTTTTCCAATATTTTTGTTATAAATATATGCACCTCTAGATCCAAGCGTTATAATAATATTTTTTACACCGAGATTTAAGAAATATTTACCAATTTTTTCTAGATCTTTATCGCCTCTAATACTTATATTTGAAAGTCTCTCAGCCTCCCTTATGTTTGGAGTCAATACATCTATTTCACTATAAATTTTAGGGGGGAGAGAAGTTGCTGGGGCAGGGTTTAATATAACTTTACAGCCGTATCGACTAGCTTTTTCTATAGCATAGACAACTGTTTTTAAAGGTATTTCAAGTTGAAGCAAAACTATGTCAGCTTCTTTTAAAATATCTTCAGCTCTATCAATATCCTTTCTAGAAACATTTTTATCTACTCCAGAGGCTACTGCGATAATATTATTACCCTTAGAATCAACTATTATTAATGCCACACCACTATGTGAGGAAGAGTCTTTTAAAACGTAATCTACATTTACACCTCTTGATAAAGCATTTTTAAGTAAAAGATCGCCAATATAGTCATCTCCCACTCTACTAACAATATAGGTCTTAGCTCCTAGTAGTGAAGAAGCTACAGCTTGATTTGCTCCTTTTCCTCCCGGGGACATTTTAAAATTCCACCCTAAAACTGTTTCACCAAGCTGAGGAACTCTATCAACAAACACTGTGAAATCCATATGCAGAGTCCCTATAACCACTATAACCGGTTTTCTCATATTTCTCCCCTTGCAGCCCTAATCATTGATAAAATATTTTTACTAGAAGCTGTTCTCGGAATCTCGCATCCAGAACTAAGTATAAAAAATGTTTCTCCAGCTTTTTCTAAACACTTTTTAACGTTCTCCACAATACTGCGAGGAGATCCATTTTTTAATAATCTTGTGTCAATATTTCCAATTAAACATTTTTCTGGTAAAATTCTTCTAGCATAACTTATATCTACTGGAGAATCTATCTGAACCACATTTACATCAAGATTATTGATAGATTTGAGAAGATGAGCGTTGTTTCCACATATATGTAATGCAGAATATTTGTTGGATAGAGAGATTTTTTTAAAAATGTCTGAGAGAATATTAAAGCAGTATTTCTCAAATCTTTGGGGAGAAAGATAGATAAGTATAGGCTCCAAAACCATTATTAAGTCAGCTCTAGTTCTAAGAATCATTTCAAGAAGTATAGATAACTTTCCATATATTTTTTCTAATACATTCTCCATGCTATATTTGCTATTAAACATATATTTGAAAAACTGCAGTCCATTAAATAACTGATAACCGAGGGTAAATGGGCCAGTAATATAACTACATATAAAGAATCTATCACCAATCATACTATAAATTTCCTCTATAACGTTAATATATCTTTTAAAAACATCTATATTTAGTTCTTTCTTATCAATTTCATCAATATTATTCAACTTTTCAGTCAAAGATGGATAACAATCTATATATCTTATGTTTAATCCTAAAGCCTCAGCCTCCAAGGTTAGATTCATAAATGGAAAAACTCCATCGGGCTTATAATACTTAACCATATCCACCTGTATTCTACTCATCAATTTACTGTCAGTAAAAGCTTTTATACAGTCAACGTTAAATAGATATGCTGAATGAACGCCAATTAACGGAATTACTGGAATCCTCTCTACATCTTCTCCTCTAATAGATTTTTCAACAATATTCCTTGGGTACAATTTTCTCACGTGAAATAGAATGACTAACATTTATTAAAATTTTATTAATTAGTAGGGACCGCCCAAAATGTTTTCCACTTTAATCCTCTAAAGGATATTCTACTGCTCAACCTTAAATATCATCGAAATTAAAATATTATTTCCCAGTTATCTATAACAATATTTCGTTTTCTCCTATACTGAAACTCTATCATAGATTTTCTATGCTACATGAAATCGGATCAGGTTTATGAAACTCTACTGTTTCAAGTTAATTTCTCCTTAGGTGAGAAACTAACATTTCCCTTTAATCATACATTTGCATACTGTTAATATAATTTATATAATAAATAAGAAATAAATATTATTTGGGGTTTAAATGCTTGTAACAACTATAGGTATACTTGTCTCGGATATAATTGCAGCAGAACTTCCTAGCATAGCAAATCCTGGAGAAGTAATTTTTACTCCACGTGGAATAAAGCTTAGAATTGGTGGACATCCAGCTAATGTTTCGATAGATCTAGTTAAACTTGGATTAAAAGAGAATTCTATAAGCCTTATAGGCGCAGTTGGTAGAGATATTTTTGGAAAATTCATTGAGGAAACATTACATAAATATGGTGTAAAAACGCATCTACAATACTATGATGTAGGGACATCTAAAAATATAATACTTGTAGTAAAGGGAGAAGATAGAAGATTTCATGTAGAGGTGGGTGCAAATCAATATTTAAACCCGAAACCAGTATATGATATTCTTAAAGAGGAGAGGCCAAAAATATTTTATGTAGGCGCTACTGGATGGCTTGGAAAATTTGATGAGAGGCTTGAGGAGATACTACAATATGCCAAGGAAATTGGTTCAATAACATTTGTAGACATAATTGCACCCTACGGGAAAAATTGGGACTACATTATTCCTTCACTAAAACATACAGATATATTCCACTGTAATAATATAGAGGCATCAAATATAACCGGAGAAAAAACTGTAAAGGGAAATCTAGTAAAATTATATGAATATGGAGTAGAATTTCCAGTAATAACTCTTGGGAAAAACGGGCTTCAAGCGCTATTCCAAGACAAATTAATAGATATGCCTGCTTTCCAAGTAAATGATATAGATCCTACTGGTGCTGGAGATGCATTTTGCGCAGGAATAATATATAAAATAATTAGTAAAAAATATAGATTAGATAGGATAGGGGTGAGAGACTTTAAGGAAATTTTAGTCTTCGCATCAGCAGTTGGTGCAAGTGCTACAACAGAGGAGGGGACGACGGAAGGAGTAAAAATAAACTTTATACAGAAAATAATTAAAGAGCAAGAACAAAGAATCTTACAAAATACAGCAATTAAAGAAATAAAATAACTTTAGAAAAAATAAAATATTTTCACATGAAATGTAGAAATGTACATTAATTTATTTTAAGATAGGTGAAAAATGCAAAAATTTATAAGGATTAACGAACATAATATAATTTGGTGTCGAAATGAGTAAAACCGAAGTTGTAAAATATGAGAAAGGATTAACGACAA
>CAZKAY010000044.1:0-7102 GCA_964550975.1 uncultured Thermoproteales archaeon
TATATTTATATATTATCTCATAAGATAATCAAACAACAGTTATCATCATAGTAATCTTATTTTTAAGGAGAAGGGCATCGCCCTATCCATCTCATGCCATTATTCATTAACTATTTTCTCTATTTCTTTCTCCAATATTTCTTGAAGATTTTGGGAAAAACCTACATGAATATACCTTATAATACCCTTTCTATCGATTAAAAAAAGTGTAGGAATGCCTTTTACATTATATTTTTCTGCAATACTTCCATCGTTATCTATAACTATAATCCAAGTGATATTATTTTCTATAGCGAAATTTTTTACAACCTCTATTTTCTCTCCTAAATCAATTGAAATTATAATGACATCTTTATCTCCATATTTTTTATAGATTGAGGCTAAATGAGATAATGCTTTACGACACGGGGCACACCATGTTGCCCAAAAATCCAGCAAAACTATTTTCCCCCTAAAATCTTTTAGAGAAATATTTTGTCCACTAAAAACGTCTCTTAAAACGAAATTTGGAGCAGGTTTTCCAATCATTTTTTCTAAATCCACTTTACTGTCGGCAAGAGAAAATAAAAACATTGTAAACAATACAAGTATTCCTCCCAAAAATATCGATAACAATACTATTAACAATACCCATTTCATATAATATATGATATTGCTACTATCATAAAAATCTATTATCGATAAGAGCTGGTCTATTTATCTCCAAAGCTAGTTAAATGTTTGAATATAAATGTAATCGAATATAGAAGCACATGGAATTTAATTAACGTAGTCTCAGAAACCCTATAATTATGTACACAATGAAGAGTATTAAGAAGGATGGGATATATGTTTCACTATTAAACATGAATAGGATCATGGGTATTAGTATTGAGCCTCCTAGAATGATATAGAGTAGTATTATTTCACTTAAACCGAGTATTTTGAGACTCCCAGCTGGTTTGACATGTTTTAGAATGTATGCTGAAATGTTTATGTATACTCCTATACTGGATAGAAGTGCCCCAATTAATCCTATAATCGAGTAAATGTTTTTGGTGAAATAGTATAGGACTATACTGATTGGAGTTAATAAGCTTAGATTTATAAGGATTATTGATAAAGTTTTAGATAGGGATAGGGTTCTCTTATCTATTGGGAGAGTATATAGGATTAATGCTTTCTTCATGTCAAATTTAGTTAAATGATATATTGACATAGATGCTAAGAAGAATGTTGTATGAAAGAATGCTACTAGGATGAACGATGATATATTTGTGTATTCATATATAAATACGTATAGAAAATATATTGCCTCAACTATTGGTAGAAACACCAGTGGCGCTGTAGCAGGTTCCCTTAAAACTGTTTTAACATCCTTTATCATCAAAGAAATTATTGGATTCATTATTTTAGGTGAAGTTATTTTTAAAGGCCTTGCCTTATAGATAATATATATTGGCGATATAGTTTTAATCCAGAAATCGTTGAAGCATTTTCCGAAAATCTTATAGAAAAATATTAGATAAAATGTGGATAGAATGATTGATAGGAATACTGTATATATGCTGGATGCTTCTAAAGCTGTTGTAGCTGAAAACGGATATAGAAACCAGAGAATATTGAATAATCCAGTTAAAGGCTTACTGATGCTAACCAATATATTGTTTAGATTAGATAATAGGTATCCAAAATATCGTTGGAAAAATATTAGAAGTGTGAAAAGAATGGTGAAAACGTATCTCATACCTCTAGCCCTAAGATTTCTTCCACCAATTTTTCTTAGGGTAAAAATATTTATAGCTTTAAGACCTATGGCTACGCTTAGAAAGAATGTGGATACAATATACATTAGATATATTGGAAATATTATTGGGTTTGAAAGTTTTATCGAGGCTATAATAGCCGATATAAGAGACATTATTATAACTGGTATCCCTCCATAGTAGAGTATCGTTAAAAGTAAGGTCAGTCTAAGTAAATTTAAATCTATAGGTAGTGGAAATAAAGGGGAAAATATATTATATTCCCGGATTATCCATAAATTATTGCTTATCCATATAAAACTTATAAAAAGCATGGAGCTAAGTGTAATAAAACATATCATTTTAACCGATAGCAATAACATTTCTCCACTAGATATGATTACAATAAAATTTAGGAGAATGCCCATAAATGCAAATAGAAATGACATGAAAACTGTTCTTAAAACCTCCATTTTAATCTTAATATCAATATCTTTCATTAATCTCTCTTTATCTAGACTTCTAAACTTTAATTGATGAAAAGCTATTTCCTTAACAATTTTTGAGAAAAGTTTGAGTGAAACAATTATCGATAAAAATAGTGGAATAATATGTGAGAAAAAATGCCTGTCCCTATGTTTCTGTAAAAATCTTTCAATATCATCTAATATGCCTTTACTAACTCCCCTTATTGACGCTCTTTTTTCTAATATTTTTTCTCCATAGATCTCTTTATAGAGTAAGACTATCGCATCTTTTCTTGAAAATCCTTTAGCCATAAGTTTCCTTATCTTTCTTTCTACAACGTTTAAGGCTAATCCATAATAGGCTTCATAATACTCGATTATTTTATTATATATTTCTTCGATAGAGCCCTCCCCATCGAGCATATAAATAATATTATTAAGTCCATGAATATAAATATTATAGGATAGCTACGCATAGTCTCCATTAATCTATTAGAGACTCTTTTCTCATTTTTCTTAATGCCGATCTAAACAATATTACTCCTAAAGTAGTGCTATTATTGAATAAAAGATTAGACATTGAAAAATAAATGATATTTTTGAATATTATACCTTTTTCATCATTATTTCTCTAATCAACATCAATACATATGTCTGTAGCAAAATATATGATATGTTTCTTAAATTTTCTGGTAATAAGGTTATTGGAAAATATACTCTTGAAAATAATCCTGAAATTATTGTTAAACTCCACTCTAGGGGTTCTCTTCCCTTCCAACTTTTCAATAAAGTTGTAGTGCTTGCAGAAATCGAATAATCCTATACCACTTGTCGCCAATATCCCTAATATATATAACTAATAATAATATTATGAAATAGAAATCGAATATATTATCAATATATCTATATTTATGTTTACAAATAATCCATACGTCCTCTTATAAGTTTCATAAAAGCGGTTCTATATGCAGTTAAACTATAATTTAAAAGCTGATTTACTGCAAGTCCAGAAATAATGTATAAGGCTATACCTCCACTATATTCCTTAAAGATAACGCTATACGTAGTTTAAGAAAAAATATCCAGACCAATATTCCCATTAATACCTCAACTATTTTAAAAGGAAGTGTCCATTTAAACCATGCATATTTTACCGTAAATTCCAATAGGATAAAGTTTCTTGCAGTATCTAAATATTTTAATATTTTACTTCGCATTTAAATCACCTTTAATAAGATATAGATAGATATCTTCAATCGATAGAGGAGCAATTTTATTAAAGTCAAATAGATATTTTCTCCAAAATCTTGTTTAGAAATCTTCTTAACTCCTCCTCCAAATTAAAAGCTTTTTAAATACTTCTCCATACCTTCTCAAATTCGGACAAACTTTTCTGACAATTGATGGATCAGCCTTTATTTCTAAAACTTTAACCCTTAATATTTTTCTAAAATCTTCTATAGATCCATAGAAAACCTGTCTTCCATTATGAAGAAACAGTATATGATCTGCCAGTCTCTCAGCTTCATAAAGATTATTTGTGGCATATATTACTATTATATCCCTCTTATAAGCTAATTTTTTATTAAACTGATTAAATCAGCGTATTTTCCTAATCCAATAATCTCCAAGACATTATCTATTTCACCTATATTTAATCCGTATATTTTAGCATATGGTACAAGATTTTTCCTGGCGGTAAAACTAGAATAGAATATTGGATAAATGTATATTTTGATTCTTATTTCTATTAATGCCATGAACAACGTTATTAAACCGTTAATGTGATGTTTATATGATTACTATGTATGATTTTGATGTAATTGTTGTTGGTGGAGGTTTTAGTGGGGTAGCTGCTGCTATAGGCTCCTCTAGACTTGGTGTAAAAACACTTTTGGTTGAGAAAAGTGGGGTTTTGGGAGGTACGCCTATCTTAAGTCTCGTAAATCCATTTATGCGCTGGCGAACTAATGGTAAAGACGTTGTTAAAGGTGTTTTCAAGGAAATTCTTGATAGACTTAAAGCTAGATCTGAATGGGGGTTTTCAAGCATATTTGATCCAGAAATATTGAAGGATACATTATTTGAAATGGTGATTAAAAATAATGTTGATTTAATGCTCTACTCCACTGTAATAGATGTTGAGGGGAAGAATATAATTATATATAGTCGTGGAAAAAAGTGGAGGGTTGAAGGCAAAATAATTGTAGATGCAACTGGTGACGGAGATATTGCATATATCATGGGTGCAGATTTCATGTATGGTAGAGATAAGGATGGTCGAGTTCAACCAGTAACACTTATGTTTAGAGTTGGAGGAATAAATTTTCTAGAAATGTTAGAGTATTTGGAGAAAAACCCAAGTGAGGTTAGAGTAAATGTAAATTATCTAAGGAAATGTATTGAAAATAATATACCGTTCGGCCTATCTGGTTTCTATGGGTTAGTTAAGAAAGCTATGGAAAGAAATGACTTTCCAAATATACCTCAGATCAACTATATTTTTCCATCCGCTTGTTTCCCATCTAGAGGTGAAGCTATATTTAATAATACACGTGTAATGGATGTAAATACACTTGATCCAAAAGACTTGACTCAGGCAACAATTACTGCTAGGAGACAGATAAATAAATTGGTATCATTTTTAAGAAAATATGTTCCAGGATTTGAGAAATGCTATCTACTTCAGACTCCACCCTATATTGGTGTCAGAGAATCTAGGAGAATAGTTGGAGAATATATTTTAACTCTAGAAGACCTTATAAATTGTAGGGAGTTTCCAGATACGATTGCTAGAGGATGTTATAGTATAGATATACATCCATTAACTAGAAATGAAAAACTTTTATGGATAGATATACCTCCAGGTAAAAGTTATACTATACCATATAGATGTCTAATACCTAGAAAGATAGATAATTTGATAATGGCTGGGAGAGCTATATCGGCCACACATGAAGCTTTAGGCGCTATTAGAGTTATACCGAATATTACTGCAATTGGTCATGCAGCTGGAGTTGCAGCTGGACTCTCGGTGAAATATAATGTTTCTCCCAGAGAAATGGATGTAAACATTATTCAGAAGGAACTTATAAAGCAGGGTGCAGTCATATGGGTTTAAGGAAAATTTTTCTATTAATAATATCTATAATAATTATTATTCTATTTATCTCCCAAACATTTTTTAAAATGTTCTATGAATATAAGAGGCCTGAAAAACTTGGATTATATATGTATATGTATTATTTTACCGAGAAACCCTTACCATGGAATTATACATATCTGTTTGATAGGGTTAAAACAGCTCATATAGATATTATATTGCCGTTTATTATAGATTCTGGGGGATATGCATATTATAATAGTACTATTGTTCCTAAAAACGAAGCCTTTTTCGAAAAATATTATGAAATGTATGGATATGGTAGAGATCCGCTTAAAGATCTTATAGATATGGCTCATGATAGGAATATAAGTGTTTGGATATGGTTTACGACTACAAGGGTTTGTAGAGAAATTCTTGAGAAACATAGGGATTGGGCATGTGTTTCAGTTGAAAATAAATCCTGTCTAGAAGAACCTATAAAGCCCTATAATCTTTATAGTATTAATCCAGCAAACCCTGATGCTAGAAAATATATTTTAAATATTTTAGAGGAAGTTGTATCAAAATATAATGTTGATGGAATAGTTTTTCAAGATGATCTAGGTTTTCCAATAGGCTATGATTATAGCAGTATTTCTAAAAGATTATTTATGAATAGATATGGTATAACTAGTATTGACTGGCCTAAAGATGTGTTGGAGAATGGAAGATATCATGATAAGTGGGTTGAATGGAGAATAGAGGTTATAACAGAGTTTATAGGAGAACTATATTCTACTGTAAAGAAACATAGAAATATTGTTGTTGGAGCAGCTGTATCATATAATCTGGAGTGGAGTAGAAATACTTTAGCTGTAGATTGGATTAAATGGGTTGAGAAAAAATATGTTGACTTTATAACACCAATGCTATATCATAGAGATCTAAACCAGCTTGAACAATGGATTCAGACAGAATATAAAGATATTCTAAACATGGTGAAAAAGATTGATGAGAAAATTAAGGTATATGCAAGTATTGGTGGAAGTCTATTAAATACTGGAAACATGCCTCCAAGAGAATGGGTTGATGCGATAAAATATGCCGTAAATGGTGGATCAAAATATGTATTAATATTTGCAGATATATGTGTAGATAAATCAAATGCATGGAATGAGATTGGAAAATATATGGAGAGAAAATAGCTATCTAACCCATATTCTCTTCACATGAGTCCTATCATAGTCTGAATCTTCTGTAGCAATTGCTTGAAGATTATAATTATCTATTACCGCCATATGTAGTGCATCTGAAGGTTTTAAATTATATTTCAAAATATATTCCCTTGCCCTCAAATATTCCATATTTCCTAAGGAAAGTATCTCAACATACGGTAGAATAACATTATCGATAAACACTATCGTATCTTTAACATCTATCCCATACTTCTTTTTAGAGACATATATTGCTTCATCTAAAGCCAATACATCTGTATAAAGATCTTCTCTCAAAAGTTTTTTATAAAAATCTTCTATAATCTTCGCATCACTCTCCGGTAAAGGTATATTTAGATAGATTATTAGAGATGCATCAATAAAATTCTCAACTCTCCAAATCAATATTCTTTAAATCCCCTAGTCTACCAATTCTACCTTTAACCCTACTCCTTCTCTCTCTAATCCATTTTAAAGTATCACCTGGATCCCTAACCTCCCTTATAAGTAGACCATCCTCCAATGGTTCAAGAATAACAGTACCTCCTACCTTTATCCTATAAATATCTCTAAAAACTTTAGGAATAACTATCTGACCTTTAGGACCAATCT
>CAZKAY010000044.1:7202-16196 GCA_964550975.1 uncultured Thermoproteales archaeon
CTATAAATATCTCTAAAAACTTTAGGAATAACTATCTGACCTTTAGGACCAATCTTCACTCTAAGTTTTACCATAAGTATCACCATGTATAACTTAAATATAAATTTATTCCGATATATCTGCTATCATCGCTCCAAGCCTAACTATTTCTTTCGGAGAAATCTTTATTAGATGTCTAGAGTCTCCTCCACCACCATACACATATTTTTTATCAATAATCTTTCTATCAATTATTGTTTTAAATCTATGACCTATAGGCGGCACTCCACCAATTTTATATCCAGTCTTCCTTTCAACCTCTCTAGCCTTAGCGATCCTTACATTTCTACCCAATATTTCTCCAACCCTCTTTAAACTGACTCTAGATTCGCCATTAACTATAGCTATTACTGGATTATCACTAGAATCTATCAATACTATAGATTTAATTATCTCATCTCTCCTACACTTGGCCATTCTAGTAGCCTGTTCAACAGTCATGACAGGTTCTTTAAACTCTATAATCTCTGCATTAACCCTATTTTTCTTAATAAATTCTCTAAGATCCATTTACATCACTCATCATATCTATTGCTAAGCCTTATATATTGTTTCTCAGATTAATGTTTTTATGAAATATGGTTTAATTGCATGCGGAGGTACATTTGATATAATACATAAGGGTCATGAAGCACTACTTGAAAAGGCCTTCGAGGTTGGAGAAAAAGTTATTATAGGAATTTCATCAGATAATCTTGTAAAAATACTTGGGAAAAAACATCCAGTCAAACCATTGGATAAAAGATTTAAAAACCTTAAAAATTATTTGGAGAAGAAGGGATGGCTTAAAAGATCTATAATAGTTGTTTTAGAAGATAGATATGGACCCCCAATACATATAGACGATGTAGAGGCATTAATTGTAAGTGAAGAAACATATAAGATAGGATTAAAAACAAATAGGATTAGAAGAAGAAAGAAAATGAAGCCATTAAAAATAATAAAAATACCACTAGTATTAGCTGAAGACGGAAAACCAATCTCATGTACAAGAATAAAAATGGGAGAAATAGATAGAAATGGAAGATTAATTAAGAAATAGATTCAAAATATCTTTCAAGATATTTGCAGAATTCTTCTAAACTTTTCTGAGAATCTATATGTTTATTGAAGGTATCGTATAGTTTGGCATATTCGTCTAATGTAATTTTAAGGTTTTTTAGTTCGGGATACATTTTTAGCTCCATTAATTGTTCCTTAAAGCTTTCAACAAAAAGTGTCTCTAATTTAAATTTTTCCTTAATTTCGGTTGAAATTCTTCTTTCAATAAATCTTGCAAGTACCTCATTTATAAATACATGTTTATCCTCCTCTATTTCGTCGATCCATGAACATTTTTTCTTAATAATGGAATGAGCTAATTCATGGATAACTACGTGTATTGTGCTCGAAAAATATTGTTTCACATATTCTAATGAAGGAGTTAAGCCAAAATATTTTTGAAATCTTTCGAGTATAAATGGTAATACAGTATTTAGTTCATCCATAACTTTATTTAACAGAGACTTTATTTCTCCAACTTCATCATACATGTTCTCTTCCAATATCATTATAGTTTAGCTAATAGATATATAATCTATTCATCGGATAAGCTGTTGTCTTCATTATACTATTTAATTTCAGGATTGATTGTAGTAGTCTGTTTAATCCTATTCCACACCCGGAGTGCAGAGTTTCGCCATAATTTTTCCAGAAATCTAGATACCAGTCAAAGTCCTCTATTGATCCACCTCTTTTAACAAGCATTCTATACATCTGTGAATCCAATAATCTCTTTAGAAGTCTTTCATACCTATATTCTCTTTCAGCTGCACCTACAGCTTCACCACTATATGGTAATATTAGATCTGCGCTATTAACTACATCTGGATTGTCATCGTTCTCCCTCATATTAAAGAACTTTATCTTTTTAGGAAAATGTGTTATAAACAATGGTTTTCCACCAAATATTTCAACCAACTTTTTCTCATGAATACTCTTTAAATCATCACCCCAATTTAAACCATATTCAGCCTTCAGAATATCTATAGCTTCAGTATAAGTAATTTTCCTATATGGTGGCTTAAATCCCTCAAGATAATCTGAATCAACACCAAATATTTTGAGCTCATCCCTATTTCTCTCAAAAACTTCTTTGACAGAACTCCATATAGCTTCCTCAATATACTTTAATAGTTGACTGAAATCTCCGGCAAACTCCAGCTCCACTAAAATAAATTCTGTTAAATGTCTATCATCAACTTCGTTTTCAGCTCTAAAACTATGTATCGTACACCATACTTTTTTGAGAAACGGTGTTAAAACCTCTAAATATAGTTGTCCCGTCTGGGATAAATATACTTGTCTGCCGAAATAATCTAAGGTAAACATTGTATCAATATTTTCACATGCACCCGTAGCCTTAGTTATATGTGGTGGATGTATCTCTATAAAGCCATTTTCATCAAAGAATTTTCTCAATCCGGATAATATTGAAGACCTTACCTTTAATATAGTCTTAAACTCATCATCTCCGAATCTATTTCCCCAAAAACCTATATTTACTTTACCCATCCCCGATTACCGAGGGGGTAAAGCCCATAATAAGGCATATACATCTAAGATATATATTTTTCGATAAAAAAGTCCTACATAGATTTCATATATATGTAAAGAATTTATTTCACCAAATATTTTTGATAATCCTTTACCCTAGGCTTTCTATCATATATAATTTTATGTCCCTCCTCCTCTAATCTTCTTGCCTGCATCTCTACTCCACCTGGAAACTTTGGATTCAACACCCCATTTTTACCTACCACTCTCCAATATGGTGTTACATCTCTTTCACCCTTCCTAATCTTTTCCTCAGCCATTAATGCTATTATCTTAGATATAAATATTCCAGTAGTCATTGGACATGTTATATTTACACCATATTTCTCCGCCAACTTCTCCCTAATCTGTTCCTGTGTGATCAATCTACCTTTACCAACACTTCTAATAATCTCATCTATATCCCTAGGACTAGGTATAAGCATTTTACCAGAACCATATTTTTTAACCATTTTTGGAGGAATATCTACTATTTGAGGCTTTCTATCAAATTTCTCCATCAAGGATTTTCTCATAATATTTCCCATACAATATATTATTACCTAATATATATTGGTTTAAATATTCGATAGATTTATTATTTCTCCATTTATTATAATATTGGTGGAATTATGGCTAGTCTTCCCCCTCCCCCACCACCACCGCCGCCACCTAAGAAGAGAAATATTCTACCTATAGTGATTGTTTTAATTATACTTATTTTGATACCCATCCTTGCTGTATGGCTCCTCTACTTCGGCGGACTTGAAATGCTTAGCCTCACTACTACGGTTAATGTTGATGAAATATTGTCTAAATCTGATCAAGCTTTAAAGAATATCGAGACATATAGGTTTAGTTCTATCATCAATAGTGTTGTAAAGACTGGCGGTGTAACTACATCTCTATCCCTTAATGGAAACGGGGTTGTTGATTTAAAGCATAAGAAAATGAGGGTTGAGTATACTCTTCAAGGTATGAAGCAGATCTCATATGTTATTGGAAATACAATGTATATAAAACTGTATGGTGAATGGTATAAGACTAGCCATCCAAATTTATGGAAAACAGAAGAATTAATTAAATCTTCTCTAGACCTTACCTCTAAACTTAAGAAGGAGTATAAGGGTATTGAGAAAATTAATGGTAGGGATGCATATAAGATTGAGATTAGCTCTGAAGGTATGAGTGAGAAAGAATTAACTGAAGTAATGCTTAACATTACACGTAAAATTATGGGATACATGGCTATGGGAAACATTACTATTAAAAAGTTTAGCGGAATCCTATGGATTGATAAGGAAACATATTTTCTACTTAAATCTACATCTCATCTAGAAATGAATATAAATACTAAGCAAGGAGCTACAGATATATCTGTAGATACAGAGTATAGTGTCTATGATTTTAATAAACCTGTAAATATTCGTCTACCTCCGGAGGCAAAAAATGCTAAACCATTAGAATATGCTGCACCAAGCCTTTAAATAATTTAACCATTTAAATCTTCTTTACTTTAGGATAATTAATGCTATGGATCTCCTATTATTTTGGCAAGTCTTTTTATAATTATACTTCTCACAAGTCTATCCACTCTTTTTTCAAAGGATTCTGTAGCCCGCATCCTCATAATATTCTCCTTAACCTTTTCCTCCACTTCTCTATAAATTTCATCCATATCTTTCTTTAATAAAATGTCTTCCGTCAACCATTTTTCATAGTCTCCAGCCAGGAGTTTCATTTCCTCTACACCAAGCTCCCATATCATGTCTGCCAGTCTATCTATAGCTGAGGCGAATATTTTAAGAATCTTACTATACATATTGATAAACGGTGTAAGTGGATTAGAGGGTAATTTACTTAAAATTGTGGATAGCTTTCTAAGATAATCTGTCTCTCTTTCAGGCTTTTCAAATAAACCTATAGTATCTTTAATCTCGTTTGCGATTTCCTCCGGAGTATCCGGTATAGGTAGATTTGTTATCTGACTAATTACATCTTTTATCCCTTTAATTAGATATTCTGCAACCTCCTTATCAACATCTATATCTGATTCTACGGATGCTTTTATAATTTTAACTTTACTAGAAGAATCTGCAGCAACATCCAACATTTCTTTCAATATCTTCATTATCTCTCTATCTCTTGCAAGCTTTTTGATATCCTCGTCTTTAAGAACTTCCTTGAGCCTTGCTTCAGCTATAACCTTCTTGATATTCTTTTGAATTCCCTCAAACATTTTTTTAAGCCGGCTAAGTGTATCTTCGATAAATTCAACCTTATCCTCTAAATCCTCTATTCTTCCAGATGTTCTCTTAATATCAGATTTAATTTTATCTATTTTCCCAACATTTTTATCCCTTTCACCAAGATATTTTTTCCATACATTCATACATTGCTCAAAGCTTTCCACCTTCTCAAGCATTGGAATATATTCTCCATCAATTTTATTCAATAAACCTTTAATATTCCCCAAGGTTTCTCCAATTCTATTATTAATATTTTCAACCATATCCGATATTTCTTTAACCTCATCCTCACATTCTGGAATTAAACCCGCTTTTCCACTCTTATCTATAAATTCGTCGATCTCCCCTAAAAATTCATCCAATCGATTTAACAATTTCTCAACCCCCTCTAGATTCAAGAATTCATCCGGATATCCTGGATCAGATTTAAAGTCTTCTATCCTGCTTCTAAGATTTATAAAGCTCCTCCTATATCCTTCAATCCTCTTCTTCAATCCATCTATAGATTCCCTAAACCTATAGATTTCCTCATTTCTCAATCTATTTAATTCATGAATATATTTCTTTAATCTACCTTTCTCCTCCTTCAATCTCCTCTTAACCTTCTCTCTACATCTATTTAGCTTTAACTTGCATATCCTATAGCTTTCATTCATATCATCTAGAATATTCTTAACATTCGTGGCTGATGCTCTAAGCCTATTTAAATCGCTTTTCAAGTTATTTAGATATTCTTGGAATGCCTCAATTTTATTTTGGGCAGATATTTTCTCTGTAGTAAGTTTTCCAAGGAGTTTTTTATTTCTCCAATAGCTTCGGATAGTCTTTCCAAGCTCCCTCCTAAAAGCATCATATCTATCGAAGAATTCTTCTATCCTTCCAGTCAGATTTATTCTTACACCACATATCTCTATATAGTCTGAAGCCTCGCCTCCAATCATATCGCTAAATACTCTCTCTACAATTTCTCTAGACTTCTCGATCTCTCCTTCAACTCTATTTATCTCATCCCTAATCTCTTTAAGCCTATTTTTAAGCCTCCTCAACTCATCTTCTCCAGATTTAACTTTACCATCAAGTCTACTAATTTCCTCCATGATTTGCATCAAAATTTCATCGACATCATTATATAGTTTCTGTATGTCTCCACACTTAATGCATACTGGATTTATATCATAGATTTTCTTTAGAAGCTCTCTTGCCCTATCAATTCTCATTAAAAGTTCATCTATAACTATCTTTCTCTGAGCATTAATATTATTCATCTCACCCATTACTTCTGAAAGCTCTCTACCAATATTTTCCAGCTCAAAACTAAGTTTAGATATGATTTTATTATATCTCTTAATGGTATACTGTAATGCTTTTTCTGCATAATATGCGCTCATATGTCTACCTGTTTCCCTAGCCCTTCTAGCAGCATTCTCATAAAATGAAATCGATTCATCCCTATGTTTCTTAGCCCTAAATAATTGTTCCTCCAATACCTTCTTCCTAGCCTTCGTATCTAAGTATTTTAGAAATATCTCTCCATATTTTTTATCAAATTCCTCAAGTTTTCTAGATATAGCCGGTATATTTGATAACTCCTTTAAAAGCTCATTTCCCAGAAATTTGAATGCAATATTTTCTTTTACACATCTCCTCCTACTATAATAGTATCCGCCACCAATTATCCCTAGAAATAATGCTATTAATAATGCTGATATAGGTATTGTTAATACAATCTCCCTATCACTATAAAGCTCTATAGACATAGTCTTCGTATAGAAAAACAATATGCTTATTCTAACAGTATATGTTTCACATGGAAGATTTTCGAGACCAACCAAACCGGTTCCAGAACCCTTCACAACTTCTCCATTAGGCAATACAGTTGAAACTGAAATTCCTGGAACCATGAATCCAAAAATATCAAAAACCTTTACAGAAATATCATATATTCTACACTCAATGTCAAATGTTTTAGACCCATCTATATTGAAAATAGTTTCCTCCTTAGGCTTTACATTTCCACCCTTATATGCGACATCAATTAGCCTATATACACCTTCTTTAAGCCATATATTTGTATACGAGGTTAGCTGAAGCTTCCCCTCTCCACTGGCTATAGATATAAATTCAGGTAAAACCTGCTCTCTATCCGGTGTCCAGAAACGAAAACTTGTCTGGAAAAATCTATCCCATTCAGCTATAATAGTATATGGTTTATCTACAGTTAATGTAAAGTTATTTTTAGTAACAGAAATATCTCCACCCCATTTCTTAAACACAACCTTTGTACCATTATCAAATATAAGTATAGATTTAACAGATATTTCTGCAGTAGAGTTTTCAATATACCATCCTCCACCACGTGGCTCATCATATCTAGATATAACTGATATAAAATGATATTTAATCCATGTGGCATTTATTTCAATAGAATCTTTTAAAGTAATTGTCTGTAGATGTTTTTTAAAATCAAAATTATTTGATCCCCATGAGCCATTCCAAAACGAAAACATATATCTAGTATTCTTAGTTACATTTATCTGATTCTCCACTACACCTATTGTAAGCTTCTCATCTTCAGGATACCATCCTTCTGGTGGGATTGTATTGCCTATTGGAGAATAAACCTTTACATAAAAATATTTCTCATATATACATGTTACATTGAACCCTTCCTCAGTTATCTTAACCCTTCTCCTATTATCCTTTACACCATCACTCCACTCTATAAATATAAGTTTAACATGCTTTGATATAGGTATTTCTTGGGGGACAAAAAACTCATATTCTCCTGGAGCTAGGCTTATCTCAACTTTACCATTACTAGGCTTATATTCTATGCCATCAATATATATTGCAGGTACTTCTACTGGAATCGTAATAACAACATTTTTCTCATAAAAATATCTTTTTAATATTGCTGTACCACTGTCAGGGGCGAAGTCTCCACACATATATTCTATTTCAGTTATAACTCTCCATGGAAGTTCTTTAGGATTCAAATTTAATCCAATCTCATTTTTAGGTATCTTTATAGATATAGTATTCGATGACTCGAATATAGATTCAGCATTTGTTGATTCATCACTCCATCCCCATGGATTCCATATAGATTTAGACACTGTAACAGTATTTTTTATTCTAATTGTATAGAATGTATCGCAAAAGTTAAAGGGAGGATCATTACAGTTATTCTTAGGATCATTATCTCTATCCAGCAAGAAATAATAATAGATATTGGATTCGCTTGATTCAGGTATAGTATCTTTAACAGATATTTTTATAGTTAAATAGTTTGCATCCTCAATAACGTTTACTGAAATTATGTCGATATATCCGGGACATTCGAGCACAGGAGCACCAGTATATATGTTTAACGTGTCATTAGCCAAATCGTTGATAGAGCATTGATATGGATAACCGTTAACACTATATTTTAATAGAGAAAAGTAAAACATTATTCCTAATAATATTAGAAAAAGTTTTTTCAAAAATTCCCCCAATAATATTTTAACTTACATATATTAATACTTCACTTTTATCCATGAGTTTTGATAAAATGTTATTATTATATATTATAATAATATTTAAAACTTATAAGAATTTTATTACCCATTTTATTAAAGAACTATAACTTATTTATCTAGATTTAGTAAAAATATATGGAAAATTATTTTAATTTTTTAAGTCTAACATAAAAATAATGTCTTTTAGCTGTTTTCAGCGGCGACTTAATCACCTTCTTTTCATACAAATACTTATCAATATTTTTCCAGAAAGTTACCCAGATAAAGTGTCTAACTTCATCATTCTCTAAAGTAAATCCATGTTTAGCCATTAAACATTTTTCCACATAACTTTTTATATCCTCCAAGCTTTTCATAAATGTAGCTAAAGTAGTTTCCTTTAAAATATCAATATATTTATTCATTATTTTGGCAATTTCCTCTCTCTCCTCCTCAAAGTATGGTATAAAATCTACATCATAATATTTTTCACGCTTATATTTTTTCTTAGGATACTCTACTTCCCTTACAACCATTGCTTCTTTTAACTTTTTAATATGATCTAATACTGTACTGGGAGCTAAGTCTAATTCTTTAGCTATTTGTTGAACAGTTAACGGTCCTTTAAGACT
>CAZKAY010000045.1:0-16114 GCA_964550975.1 uncultured Thermoproteales archaeon
GTAAAATCAATAAAATTTTTAATAAATATATATAGGGTTTCCGATACCCCCTCTATGGGTAGATTACCTGTATCAATTATTATGTCAAAGAAACTCCAATCATCCATATCTAGACCATATATGTCTTTACAGCGTTTTCTATTACTTTCTTCTCTAAATTTGGCGTCTTTAAGTGCGGCGTCAAAACTAATGTTATCTCTTTCAGCTATTCTTCTGGCTCTAACTTCTAGAGGGGCTTTTAACAATATTTTAATATCGGCAATATTTTTTAAAACCCATGCTGCTAGATGACCATCTATAACAACGTTACCTTTCAACGCAATTTTCTTACTCTCCTCATCAACCATTAGATCATATTTTGGATCATTCTCTGCAAGCCTATGCATTTCTTCTAAAGAAATATTTAATGATTCAGCTATCTTTCTAAAAATAGAGCCGTTTGAAACATATTTTAAACCAAATTTCTCTGCAATTCTTTTTGCATGAGTGGTTTTTCCTACACCTGGATACCCGCTAACAACGATAACTATTTTCTTTTTCACAAAGCATGCACCAACTATTTGTGATGCTGGATTTACTATTAAATTGAATAATTAATAAATGCAATATATATTTTAGTATATGAATTAAATTCATTGAAACTTTATATTATATTGTCTCGTTTATCATACATCATTAGAACGAGAGGAGAATTAGATGATTATTTTAATTTCTCCAGTCTTGAACTTATATTTATTTTTATTAAATAATTTACTATGGAGTTAGGAAGCATTTTCATCCATCTATTGTCTCTATTTAATATAAGTCTTCTAAGCTCTGTAGCAGATACGTCTACAAGTCTATGAATATTTCTATGACCGGGGTAAACAATGTATCCAAGCAAATTAAATGCTAAAACCATTGAAGGTTTATTACCAATAAATACAGTATTATCAGGACTTATATCAAATATTTTTTCGACATTTCTAGCCCAATCTAATAGTGGATGGCCGTATAAAACAACTTTATCTTCATTTGGTAGCGGAACATTTTTACCAAAATCCGGAATAGTTTTAATCAAAACTCTTCTCACTATCTTTTCTTCCTTCAATAATATTTTCCACAAATCTATTCTTTCATTTATGGTTAGTGGATTTTTAAAATTTATTTCTGTATCTCTAATACCTATCAAAACCTTTTTAGCAATTTTTAAACCATATTTTACACTACTTAAATGTCCTTGATGAGGCGGCTGAAACCTACCGCAATATAATGCATACTTCCAGTACATTTAAATCAAATATAAATGAAATATCAATTATATATAATTTTTCCTTCATTCAACATATATTTAAATGCTTATACATTTATTGAAATATTAATCATTATTCTTAATATTTTGGGGAAATTCATGGGAATTTTAAATAATAACAAATTAATGTTGGAAGGGGATGAAAATATTCTAATCACTTTCTTAGGAGAAAATGTAGTAAATTTTAAAATATATAGAAGACTTGAGCCAAAATATAGGGTTACTGATATCGAGAGTCTAAGGAAAGTTAAGGTATATATCTCTAAAAGAGATGATAGAATCTTCGCTGGAGATGGAAGAATAAACATAACTTATAATTTAAAGAAACAAGCATTTAAGCTATCTTGCAATAATATAGATTTCTGTGCACATAACGTTATTCTAAGTAATAAAAAATATTTTATACATATCATGTGGAGAAAAGAATACATCTATGGTCTTGGGGAGAAGGCTGTAAAATTTAATAGGAGAGGACTATGTCTTAGATTATTAAATATGGATCCATCAGTATATAGAGTTAATGATGACCCACTTTACTTAAATATACCGTTTTTATTAATGATTGGAGAAAATTTTTCCTATGGTTTTTTTCTTAATACGATTAGGGAGAGTATATTTGATTTATGCCATAATAACAACGATAAAATCGTTGTAGAGAGCCATGGTTTGGAAGCAAATTATTACATTATTTTTGGCCGTAGTCCTATTGATGTTATAAGAGAATATACTAAGTTAGTTGGACGAGCTCCTCTTCCACCACTATGGGCTTTAGGATATCATCAGTCTAGAGCTCCTTTTCCTCCGATATTTCCAATAAAAATACTTATTGGAGGTTATAAGAATGAGAAAAATATACTTAAAGTTGCTGAAGAATTTAGAAAGCGTAAAATTCCGTGCGATGTAATTTACCTAGATATAGATTATATGGATAATTTCAAACCATTTACATGGCATCCTAAAAGGTTTAAAAACTATAGATATATGTTAAAGAAATTGAATAGAATGGGTTTTAAGGTTGTTACAATAATAGATCCATATATAAAATATGAGCCTCAATCACTCATGTTTAAGAAATACCTGGAGAAAAACTTTTTTGTGAAAAGAGATGATGAAATATTTATTGGTTATGGGTGGCCTGGAAAAACCGTTTTCCCAGACTTTACCAGAGAAGAGGTAAGAGAATGGTGGGCGCAACTGCATAAAGATCTCCTTGAAAGTGGAGTATCCGGTATATGGAACGATATGAATGAACCAACCTTTAACGTAAGACTCTTTAGTAAAAAGGATTTTAGTGGAGTTAGATTTTATGCTGGGAGTCTAGATGAATTTAGAAATATTTATGCAAATCTAATGGCTATAGCTACTTGGAACGCCTTTAAATTGTTTAAGAAGAATAAAAGACCATATATTTTATCGAGATCTGGTTATGCTGGCATACAAAAATATGCTGCTGTATGGACTGGAGATAACATAAGTAACTGGAGTCACTTAAGATTAAGTATAAGTATGATACTAAGTTTAGGTCTATGTGGATTACCTTTTGTAGGCGCAGATATTGGTGGATGGGCTAAAATAATGACCAAGAAACCCTATTTTGCCAAATGTACTCCTGAACTTTTTGCCAGATGGATCCAACTTGGAATTTTTTATCCATTATGCAGAAGTCATTCAATGATATTTAGTCAAGAACCATGGGTCTTCGGCCGGAATGTTGAAAATATAGCTAAGAAATATATTAGGTTAAGATATCGTCTAATACCTTATATATACTCCTTATTCTGGGAGCATACTCAGAATGGGATGCCAATTATGAGACCATTATTTCTATACTATCCAGAAGATGATAGATCACATCGAGATGATGAATTTCTTTTAGGACCCTTCATGCTTATAGCACCAGTTCTAGAAAGGGGATCTAGAAGTCGAGTAGTATATCTTCCAAGCCAAGTGTGGTATGATTATTGGAGTATGAAGAAGTATGAAGGTGGAGTTATAAGTGTTAAAGCCCCGCTAGATACTATTCCAATATTTATAAGATCTGGGGCAATAATACCGACACAACCAGTATTAAATTATATTGGAGAGAGGATGGTTGATGTTACACTGGAAATATATCCTGGAAATGGTAGCTTTACCTTGTATGAAGATGATGGTATAACTATTAACTCTAAATATTCACTAACTAAGATAATAAACTATATGAGAGGAGATAAATGGAATGTTATAATAGAGAGAAGAAGAGGGGAATATAATCCTAGACGAAAACTCTATGTATATTTCAGAGGAATAGAGGAGGCTGAGAAAATATTGATTAATGATAAAAGTGTTAGACCGATTGAATTAAGAAGGGATGGATTTATAATAGATTTAGGTGATAATATAAAGGATATAAAAATTAATTTATCTTCGATAAAACTATTAGGCAAATAAGATATATATTTTAGGGTGGATTTTGTTGTCTAGGAAGAAGAAAATAGAATATGTAAATATACCTATACCTAAACCTCTCTATGATAAGCTTTCTAAAGCATTAGAGGGGTCTGGATATAGAAGTCCTACAGAATATATTATATTTTTGATTAGAAAAAATCTTCCAGATTTGGAGTCGAGAGAGATTGAGAGGAGGTTAAGGGCACTGGGATATATACAATGACATTTAAATAATGCTTTTACCATCTATCTTTGCCCGGACCTTTATATTTAACATTTTTAATATGGTTGGCATTAGATCTTCTAGCCTTATTCCCGCTATTTTTCCTTTGATTCTATCTTCTGGGTCTTTTAATATGAAGATCCCATACTCGCCATGATTACTATCATCTGGACCCTTAGCAGTTTCTAAACTATATTTTGAGTTAAATCCTATAGATTCATTTGCACCATAATGTAAATTGTCGAAATAAATTGTGATATCAGGCATTCTTTCGACCTTAGGTCCATGATATACTTGTTCCTTAAGAAAAACTTTGTTGTTTAGTCTTTCACCATTGGGCCCACGTAGGTCTTTAAAAATATTAGAGAGGTCTTCTCTAATACTTGTATATTCGTTTTTCTTTATAATTCCCTTAGGTTCTCTACCTTCAAGATTTAAGAATATTTGACCAATATATGCTCCCAAGCCAAAGGCCTTTGTTTTACTCCAGTCGATATATTCATTCTCCTCTAAATATCTTAGGCTAACAGGTTTTTTTACTCTCTTCTTAATCTTTAAATAACCCTCTTCAACTAATATTTCATTTATATTTATTCTATATAACATTCGCTTAGCGCCATGGTCTGATACAACTATAATCGCTGCATCCTTCGGAACATATTTTAGTGTTTCTCCGAGCTCTTCATCGATCTGTCTATGAAGTTCGTATAAACTGTCTCTAAGTATAGGATCATTAATATATCGTGGATGATCTTTATCAAAAAATTTCCATAAAGTGTGTTGAGCTCTATCGATGGTCATAATTACACTCATAAAGAAATCTAGCTTTCTATATTTTTTAAGCAAATATCTGATAATTTTAAAATCCTGCTTAGTTTTAGCCGAAAGCTCTTCAAAAAGTTGTCTAGGGTTCTTCCTACGATAATCATATACATCAATAATATATTTATCTCTATCACATATCTTTAAAATTTCATTTCTGAGATTATTAGGATAAGTAAACATGCTATTTACGCTAGGTGTAAGAAAAGATGAAACCATAAATCCCTTAATTTTAGTAGGAGGATATGTAACAGGGACAAATGTTACACCGCTTTTCTTACCATACTTTGAAAGAATATCCCAAACTCTATTGACACCCAATATCCTGGAATTAACAATACCAAAATTAAAATAGCTTCCATATTTACGATATCTAAGATCATATAATCCAAACCATCCGGGATTTAATCCTGATAGAGAGGTAGGCCATGCTGGACAAGTTATAGGCGGAACGGTGCTCGCAATTTTGCCCCAAGCACCCTCAGAAATCAATTCATTTAGAGTAGGAAGCTTTTTAATCCATTTTTCAAAAACGAGGTTTGGCGCAGCACTATCAATACCAAATACATATACTTTCATATAATTCCCAATTTAATAAAATATCACTGAATAAAAACTTTTCTATAAATGTTATATCATATATATTTCATAATACAAAGAGTGAAATATATTAGTAGAGTAATTGCTACTTTTAAATTTTATAATCATTAAAAGGTTGTACTTTATGGTTATTTTGTGGATATTAGGTGAAGCTAAATCTGATAAATCTGAGCTTGCCGAAGCTATTTTCTTTCTTCTTCCTGGAAGAAATTCTATGTAAGTACACTACCTAGAACTGATAAATGGATGAAAACCAAGCGGCGTCTCAAAGAATGGAAACTAATAGAAATTGAAGATAGCTTAAATAACGCTACTAATATCATAAAGAAGTATAAATATAAAGGTAAGAAGGTAGCTAAAACTTAAGTCAATACTCAAGTTAACTTAAGTTATATACTAAACTATTACAAGAAACAATAATATATTATGATCTAGAGAACATTAGCCATAAAGATTTTAAAGAATACATTAAAAAGTTGTCAATGAGACGATAGTGTTTTGAAAAGATGGTGGAGGAACTAATTCATGAAAAGCTTGTCATAAAATGAATTACTTAAAGAGAGTCTTAGTGAAAGCTAAGGTTAGCAAATATAGAAATTGAAGGGCAAAAATTATAACTATATTATTATAAAGTTTAAAACAGTATATAATAGTATATGCTAATCTATTTCTTTCTAAAATATCATTACTATGATAATTTTATTCTATATTTGCATGTCTTCTATACATGTCTTCCTCAGTTACCCCAAGTCTATTCATTAGTTCAACTATAACGCTATCTAGGAAAACCATAGTCATTATTTCAAATAAAGTTCCTAAAGGAGCTAATGGTTCATGGAGTCCTAAAATCTGTCTAGAAATAAAATTTTTCTCAAGTGAAACCTTTGTTCTACCGGGAACATATATAATATGATCTGCGATTTTCCCTAAGGGAGAATCTGGATAGGATGTTATTGCAATAATCTTAGCCCCTATTTTCTTTGCAGTAGCAGCTGCAGTGATGACTAGTTCTGTACTTCCAGATCCGGATATAGCTATAATTATATCACCCTTATTTATCCTAGGAGTAATGGTCTCTCCAATTACATATACATTGAATCCTAGATGCATTAATCTCATAGCAAAGGCTTTTCCTATTAATCCAGATCTACCAGCGCCTATAATCATAATCTTCTTATATTGATCTATAGTATTCATCATTATTTCTAGTAATTTTCTTACATCATTTTCATCAATTCTCTCACAGTTTTCACGAACATAGTTTCCAATATACTTCATAACGGTTTTAAATTTCATATATATTCACATCAAATAAACATATAATCAAACTATTAAAGCCTTCGATAACATATTTTAGTTTTTGGTTAAATATTTAAAATATGGAGTTTTATTTTATTTTTCCTTTAAAATTCTCATATATATTTTGAAAATTAAGTATAATTTCATCAGAATATTTTAAAATATTTTTTAGAAATATTTATATATTAGTTTATATACTTATGAACGGAATATTTAAAAGTTTTATGTTGGTGGTTATGTGTGATTAATTCTGAGAATGTTAGAAGGAAAGATGAGAAAGCCGATGTATTGATATGTCCTAGATGTGGAAACGATAGACTTATATTCGACTATGCTAGGGGGGAAATCATATGTCCGGTATGTGGCTATGTGATTAGCGAGAGAACTATAGATAGAGGTCCTGAATGGCGAGCATTTACACAGGAGGAAAGAGAAAGAAGAAGTAGAATAGGTATGCCGTTAGAAAGAATAACCCCCGAAGGACTTTCTACAGATATCGATTGGCGTAGTAGAGACGCTTCAGGGAGAGAATTGAGTTTAAAGAGAAAGATTGAAATGATTAGATTAAGGAAATGGCATATAAGAACTAGAATGCAGTCATCTATAGAGAGAAATCTAACTCAGGCGACAAATGAGTTGGAGAGACTTAGTTCGCAACTAGGTTTACCGAAGAGAATACGGGATAGAGCATTAGAGATATATAGAATTGCATTGGAAACAGGTTTGGTTAGAGGTAGATCCATAGAATCTGTTATGGCTGCTGCAATCTATGCAGCATGTAGAGAGACGAGAATGCCTAGAACATTAGATGAAATTGCTAGATATACGAGGGCTGGTAGAAAAGATGTTGCCAGATGCTATAGACTTCTTATAAGAAAGTCTACATTGAAGATGCCGTTGCCAAATGCAGTAGATTTTGTGCCAAGAATAGGAGATATATTAAAGCTAAGTGCGTCTACTATTAGAAAGGCTAGAGAGATTGTTAGACTTGCTAGGAAAAAGGGTATTACCGCGGGTAAGGATCCCTCCGGTCTCGCAGCAGCAGCAATATATATTGCATCTTTACTTTCGGGTGAGGTTAGAACCCAAAAGGAAGTAGCTCATGCGGCAGAGGTAACTGAGGTTACTGTTAGAAATAGATATAAAGAGCTTGTGAACAAATTGAAGATAGCTATACCTATAAGGTCTTAAATGTTACATAGATAAGAAATCTATTTTATAATTTAATGGAAGATTTATATCTATACCTATAGTTCTCTGCCCGATCCTGGGAATCGGTGGTAGATGTCTCTTATGAGATGTCTTATACACTCTCTCCAATACAAGTCTTATCTTATCCTCAGAAATATTCGTGGCATTTATTATTTCCTTTATAGACATTCTTTTATCAAAGAAACAGTATAATATTAGGTCTATTTCACTGTAGGATATCTTTAATTCTTCTTCAGCATTCTGTCCAGGCCATAAACGTGGACTACTTGGTTTAAAAACTATTTTCTCTGGCACACCCAGATGTTTGGCCAGTTCTCTAACCTGAGTTTTATAAAGATCTCCGATTGGCAATATGTCACATCCTCCATCACCATATTTCGTAAAGTATCCTATAAGAAGCTCACTTTTATCACCAGTACCAGCAACTAGATATTTCATTTTATTTGCAGTATAATACAAGATATTCATACGAATTCTCGCATATAAATTTCCATTAGAAACACGATCTCTTTCATCAAAATATGGAATTGACTTACTATATGATAAGAATATCTTTGAAATATTTATTATTTCATATTTTATTCCAAGATTTTCTGCAATATGTATTGCATCATTTACATCTTCTCTAGGAGTAAAATCTGTCGGTAAAATTAATGCAAATATTCTTTCATTTTCCACAGCTTTATCTAAAAGATATATTGTTAGTGTAGAATCTATTCCCCCGCTCAATCCAATTACAAATCCATTTACATTATTTTGATCAACGTATTCTTTAATAAAATCTATTATTCTCCTCTCAGCATAATTGTAATCTATTTTAAGCAAATCTATACACATTTATTTCACACCTAAAGTTTTTAAGAGTATTATTATATTATAAATTTATTTGTGGTTTTAATGAAGGTTAAAGTATTTTTAATGCAATTAAAGAGTAAGGTTGGTGATTTCAAATATAATCTGGATAAGGCTATAAGTGTTATTAAAGAAGATGTTTTAAAGGATAATTCTAGTGTCGATTTAAAGTTTACAATTTTTCCGGAGCTATATTTACCTGGATATTTAGCTCAAGATCTTCATTTTAGATTGGCTAAAACAATAGATAGTGAGGAGGTCAAAATACTTAGAAGGCTTATTAAAAATACTGATACCTATATTATTATAGGATTGGCCGAGAAAGATGAAACTTTTTCTGGAATATATAATTCTGCACTTTTACTCTCTCCGGATGGACGATATATGTTTTTTAGGAAAAGGCATTTACCTACCTATGGTATGTTTGACGAATATAGATATTTTAAACCATATAGAGGCAATCTTAGAGTTTTTAAAGTTAATGAAAAATTCAGAGTGGGAGTAGGTATATGTTATGACGCATTTTTCCCAGAAATATCGAGAACTATGTTATTTAAAAATGCTGTGATGCATGTATACATTTCGGCTGCACCAGATATGTCTAGAAAATTTTTTGAGACGTTTATTCCTGCAAGAGCTATGGAAAATACAATATATATAGCATATGTAAATTCGGTTGGATTTTATGATGGTATAGGATTTTTTGGAGGAAGCTTTATAGTAAATCCACTGGGTGAAGTTATCTGCAAGGCAAAATACTTTTCGGAAGACGTTGTTTCAGCGGTCATTAACATCGATGAAATAAATTATTTGAGAGAGAAGAGACCTATAATTAAAGATATATCTATATTAGATATAGATGATATGAGAAATTCTTTTTTAAACATGGGGATGAAATAATGACTATATGGGTTCTACGATGCAAAGAATGTAAAAATATTGATTATATTGATGTAGGATATAATTTACATGAATTTAAACGACTATACAAATATTGTAAAATATGTAGAAAGAATACCTTTTTCGAAATACTTGGTCCCAAAGAGGAGAGAAAATAAATGGAGATAATTTTAGCTTCCACTTCTCCTCAGAAAATAAGTTTAATGAAAACCATTTTCTCAAACTTTAAAATAATTAGACCAAAGATAAAGGAGATTTTTAATAAAAATTTTTCTATAAAAGAGAATTTAAAGAGAATTTCTTATCATAAAGCGATTTCGGTATTAAAATATTGTGAAGAAAAGGAATCCATAATAGTTTCATCAGATACTGTAATATTCTTTAAAAATACTATCTTCGGTAAACCGGAATCACTTATAGAGGCTAAAGAATCGCTCAGAATGTTGTCTGGAAAATGGCATAGAGTTTTAACTGGATATACAATATTACTTGTAAATGGTTTTAATAAGAAGGTATTAAAGAGCTTTACAGATATTTCTGAAACTAGAGTTAAAATGCGCAATATAAGTATTAGAGAAATAGATTTTTATCTTAAAACAGGAGAGCCCCTAGGTAAAGCGGGATCCTATGCCATACAAGGTATAGGAGGATGTTTTATAGAGAGGATAGAGGGGGATTTTTATACAGTTGCAGGTCTTCCAATATCTAAAATATGTGAAGTATTATATCTATGGGGCTATTGGCCTCCTGAAAAATAGTATTTATTTGTTCTCTATGATGTTAGACCTAATTTCCATTAGTTTTTGTTTCACCGACCTTATCTCAATTTCTCCAAATATCTTAGGCGCATATACAAATGTAACAGTTCCTGTGAATATGGCTTCGAACGCGACCAATATGGATCTTGTAAGTAGGGTTACAGCTACTGCAATTTCTTTACTTATACCTAATAAAATAAATGTTGAAACCATAAATGTTTCAAAGATCCCTGCCATCACGGGGATTCCTATAGGCATATTATCTATTACACCGTATATTGGAAATGCTAAGGCTAGAACCCAGAAGCTTACCGGATGTTCAACAGATATAAAGAATATATATGGTACCAATATTCCACAAGTCCATTGAAGCATTAAAAAGAGAAATCCTATAGCTACATTTATGCTATTTTCTCTTATAAGGTCCACTGAAAGTCTAAAGGAGGATAGTCCATCTTCAATATGTCTTCTATATCTTTCTAGTTTAAATCTCCTTAAATTTCTAGATATATGGTCAAAAAACTTTATACCCCATTTCTCAAATAATTCTATCTTTAATATTATTAGTAGACCAAATAATACTACAAGAATTCCGAGAAATGCGAAAAAGGCAATCTGTATAAAAATATCTTTAGATATTTTCTGATGCTTTAAAAAAAGATATAGTGCTCCTAGAGTAATATATGATACAAATGCGACTGCACTTAAGAATCTATGTACAATTACAGTTGCGATACCTTTACTGAATTCTAAGCCATAGACTTTTTTTAGATAATATAGTCTAATTAATTCACCTGTTATGAATGCCGCTGGAATAACCATATCTCCAAACCATCCTATAAGTGTAGCTATAACTGCATCTTTATATTTCATTTTCTTTAAAACTATTTTTACTAAGAAATACCATGCAGTTGCATAAAAACCCATGAATCCCATATCTGCTACAATAGCTAGCATATAATATTCCTTTTTAGAATAGATAAATATCCCGCAGATTTCTCCGAATTTTACTCCGGTAATTAATAAGAATGCTATAAATATTAATACTCCAAGTGCTATTAATCCTGCATACTTTTTCCCTTCATTAGTCATAGAAATCACTATATTTTTATCTTAAAATATAGTGATTCGTATTAAAATGTTTTTAAATATTGTTAGAATGCTGAATCAAAATTATTTAACTTAGATCTGATTTAGTATTAATGTCCATCTCAATATTCTTTAATGTTTCTTTTAGTAAAAGTATTTCTTTCTCAGTACTTTTAACATACCTCTTAAACTCCTCCGAAATACTTCCCCCGTGTTTCTCATAGCTATCTAAACGTTCTTTCATTTTTATAAAATATTTTTCCTTCAGCTCTAAATATTTTTTGAAACTCGGTAAAATACTTTGGCTTTCTTCTCTTACTATAGATAATTGTCTCTGAAACTCTTTTCTTAATATTTGAAATAGATCTAAGGATATTTCTCCACGAATAAGTTTTTTATCTAATAACAATATGGTTTCACGTATATCTTTAGCTTTATTAACTAAATTTAAAGCAATTTCAATTACTTTTTCATTTATATAAGGCATATCATTTTTTTTCTCGAAAACTTTCTCCGGAAGATTTACCTTCATCTCAGATTTCATATCCATATGTTTTTCAATGCTATTCAGAGTTTCTTTCACAGAGTTCTTAATGATATAGAGTTTGCCTTTATACTCTATTATTTTATCGGATTTAAAATTATAGACCTTACCTCTTACAGTTTCTACTTCAACGACTTTAGCCATACGTTTTTTAGCACTGGCTCGAATTCTGATAATCCAACCAAATTTTTTGCCTTGAGGAGTCCAAACAATATTCCTAACATATTTTTTAAGTTCGCTTAGGGGGATTTCATAGAAAAATCTAAACTTTTTCTCATATTTCTTTAGAGTTAACATATTTCTAAAAAACATTAGTATCCCAATATATTTTATGGAGGAATATATTTCTAATTAATGCTGGCAAACATAGATATATATCTTAATAATATACCAATAATATTGAGGATGGAAAATTTAATATTAATGAAAGTATCATATATATATAGAGCCCGGTGGTGTAGTGGTCAAGCATACAGGGCTTTGGACCCTGTGATCGAGGGTTCGAATCCCTCCCGGGCTATTTCCATTTTCTAACAATAAGTATAAATATTATTTTATAATAGCTATATTTTAGTATTAGAGGGGAATGGATTGGATGGGCAGGCTGGATTAGACTGGCTTCTTTGGTTTTTATTTATATTCCTACTTTCATATATCAGTAGGGAGATGGAGATATTTAGGATTATTAAGGAAATAGAAACATATTTACTTCTTTATGGAGATATTAGGAAAAAGGCTATAAACTGTGTTGTTAAAACATTTAAAGAAGCAGCGTCAAAGAATGGAAATATGATAGACGAATCTGCCGTTGAGCAACGTGTATTAAGCCTTGTTGAAACTGTATTTATAGAACCAGAGTCTCGAGATCCATATGGGATTATAAATAAGCTTAAACATCTTTTAATTACTAGCGATGAAACGATGTCTAAGGAAGTTAAGATCATATTGCCGTCTCTAGATGAAATAAGTCTCGAGAATCTTAAAGATCTTATATCAGCCGCTCATGAATTAAACTATATCTATAAAGCTGTGGATCATTTATATAGGATGGGTAAAAGGTTTAAAAGTCTATGGATATTGATGCAACTTCAAGCACAACTTCCAATAATTACCGAATATGTTAGGGCATTGGAGAGTTCTTTAGAGGCATTTTCAAAGGGATTTCCTATAGGAGACAGTGCTGGACCATTAGTTGTTGACACATTTGTTAAGAAAAATGGAGGAGATTTTACATATAAATTAATTGCTAAGAAAACGATTTTAATGGAGATGAACTATAAGGATAGAAAGATATATGTTATAAAGGCTCATGGTCCTAGTGGTGTAACAGGGCATCTTGATGACGCTTTATATAATCTTTTCTCTACCGAGAAAGAGATTAAGATGATTATAACAGTTGACGCGGCATTAAAATATGAGGGTGAAAAATCCGGGCTGGTCATAGATGGTATTGGTGTAGCTATTGGAGGTATTGGTGTGGAAAAATTTAATATAGAGAAACTGGCATCTGAAAAGGGTCTTCCATTATATGCTATACTAGTAAAGATGTCTATTCCAGAGGCTCTATCAATCATGAGTAAAGAGGTTACTCTTGGTATAGATAAGGCTGTGGATAGAATTGGGAAAATAATTGAGGAACGAACAGAGGCGGGAGATAAAGTTGTATTAATAGGGGTAGGTAATACTGTAGGTGTATATCCATGAGTGTGGAAAAGCTTAGGGTAGCTAAAAATAGGTGGATAATAACATATATCGTATTTCTTATAGTAATTATAATCATAGCGATACATTTTGCAATAATATCTCTTGTAGAGGAAAATCCTTATGCTTCTACAATGATCTTTATGCTTATACTGGCTGCAGCATATATTTCATATAATTTGTGGAAAACAATTAAAGTGGAGATTCCATTATTTAAAACATTTATGCTTGTAAAATGTTCTTCATGTGGGTATGCAGAGATAATGACTCCAAAGAAAGGAGACTATGTATTTAAAACTATAGGTCCATGTCCTAAATGTGGAGGAGAATTTACAATATATAGTATATACAGGGAGAAAATTAAGACAAGAGGCGCATTTAGTCTATCTATTCTTAAGACTAAATGATGGTATATCTTCTACTACTAATATACTTTTTCTCTTTTTTATATGAATGATATAGTAGTAATGTAAAGTATATCGGTGATAAAATCAATAATAAGAATACTGAAAATGGTATTATTTGCTGTATAAGTAGAGTTATGTTCGTTGTTGATATGACTTTTGCAATTATTATTAACTCTATCATTAAATATATTTGTAGAAAGCTTATAGTGGCCTTCATAAATATCTTAGATATTCTCTGCATAATATTCACATATAGATATTCTATATATACTAATATTATCGGAATATTATTAAGTTATAAATGTATCTTTTAAAATAGTGTAAGGATGCTGAGAAAATTTAAATTCCAGTAAAATATTATAAATATGCTATGAAGAAGGTTTCGCGCACAGATAGATGAAGAAAGGTTCTTGATCCGAGCATATTTTTATTTAAAGATTAATCCTAGAAAATAGATATTTTTAATAACATTATGGAAGGGCTGTGAAAATTAGTTATCTTACTTTAGAGCGTCAGTCTCCGAGGTCCTCTTCATCTTCAGCCCCGCATGACTACATCATCCAAATAATATAATGTCTTTGTTTTTTTAAACATTACTGAAGAGATTTCCGTGTATAAGGTTTTTTATATGTTATTTACAGGATTTTAAAAATTATGAGAACATTATTGATAAAAATATTAATTAGATTACTCAGATCTAAAGGCTAGAACTATTAATATAACAATCAATACTGTTTTGATGATAATTCTATTAGAGGCCCGCCGCATATAGGGCATTTTCCAAAAAGTTTTCTATGGCATCCACTACATATTAACACTTCTACGTCTTCGTGCATATTACACGTAAATACTTCGTCATCGAGATACAGTGGTTTACCACATCGTATACATCTACCAATAAATAGGCGTCTAGGGACATAAACCATGTATTCCACCGATAATAAATATCCATATTTCAACTATCCATCTAATTAATATCTTTATTGTATTTTAAATTAGAGATTCTGTTAACTTATTGTTGGGAGATGAAAAATAAATTAATGAGTTAGCATCTCTAATTCATTGGAAACAAATCTTATTAACTTGGTTTGATAACATATTGCTTCGTTTATCAATTTTTCCCAACCATTTTCTATTTTCAAATCATTTTCACAAGCCTCAGCAGGTATTTTATCTTTAAAGCTTAAATGGAGTCTTAAGAAGTTATAGTAAGCAAACTTTCACTTTTAATTCTCTTAACGATTTTAATCTATACTTAGAGTTCTTAAAGCTAAAGAAGAGGAGTAAATGAAAATGGCAAAGGAAAAAGAAGTTAAGGAATTAAAGAAGGAGTTGAGTTATTAGACGATACGATTTCTGCCTGGTTGAATTACTTAAAGAGAAAGGAGCTTAAGGTATGAAGAGCGGGAAGGGGATTAAGGATAGATAAAAAAGAGTGAAAAGTTGGATAGAAGTTAGAGGGTCTATGATGAAAGAAGAAACTTTTAGTTTCTATCGCCATGATTTTAATAGCTATAGTTGCTTTAATTGGCTGGCAGTTTCTAAGTCGACGAGAAGAAGTTCCTTCCAAGTTTCCCTATAAATATCGTGGAACATACTTGAATCTAAAGAAAATCCTTGACAATTTTAATGCGTATTTAGATTTCAACTGGGATGGAGAAGAATATAACGTTTCTTTTGGGGCTAATTTATTGCCTGCAAATCTTCATGCCGGGGAATACATGCTTGATAAAGAATATTACACTAAAACAATAGTATATCTTGATGCCTTAAAGTCATTGGGAGTAAAAGAAATTCACATAGATATCGGCTACCCCTTGCTCTCTCTTAGTTATCCTAACTTTAAAAAATATCTTGAATTTTATAGGAAAATTGCTCAAGAGGTGAAACGGAGGGGTTAAAGCTTCATGTGGAGTTTGAGTTCGCAATTCCAGACCACTACTATCCAGTTTCCTATGAAGGTTTCACAAAGAAGAAGGTAAAGGA
>CAZKAY010000046.1:0-15372 GCA_964550975.1 uncultured Thermoproteales archaeon
ATGGTAGAATTGTTAGAGGAACATGGCAGAATATCTTTCTTGTAGAATTAGATGGTCCGAGAAGTTATAGACATATAGTTATAGAAGTTATGGGAGAATAATTTAACGTAAACTTTTTGTTATGGTATTCATTAATATATTAGATAGATGATGAATGGCTACATTCTGTATAATGAAGATAGCCGGAACTACTGATATCGATAACTATTTTATCATTAATAAAATTAAATATATAAATGAGGTGGATTTCATAATTTTAAACTAAATGTGGGATAATCATGGCCATCGATAAGTTTTGGAGAAAAGTATTAGAAAGAATAGAGAATAGCGGATATAATGATGGGTATATCGTTGATCAAATTAAAAAAGATTTAGAGAAACTTAGTGGTAAAGAGGCTAGAAAATATGTTGAAAGATATTCTCCTAAAAAACTCGGCAAGCTCGGCTATCTCGGTCTAAGAAAATTAGCTGTAATTAGAAACCGGCATCCATTGGAGTTTAGAAAAATATTTAGCGAGGAATAAAATTTACTGTAAAGTGAGCAAATGAGGAGCAAAAGGATAGAAACAATATCTGGTATAGTTATAATTATTATTGTAAGCATATTAATATACGTCAAGTTTAACGATATTGAAAACTTCCTCTTGAGTCTTCCACCCACATTAAGGGGTTTAATTTTCTTTATGCTTAGCTTTATAGGAGCTATTAGTGTAATTATACCCATACCATATACTGCCGTAATATTTCTAATAGTTTCAAGACTTCCAAACATCAATCCTATTGAAGTAGCATTTTTCGGCGGCCTAGGTTCAGCATTGGGTGAGATACTTGGATGGATTTTCGGTAGACTCATCACTAATTCTGTCTCAGAAAATTCTAGGAAGAAAGCCATGTCATTAATGAAACTAGTATCTTCTAAAGGTAAATTTGCAGTTCCAATTGCAATCTTTTTATTCGCACTAACACCTCTACCAGACGACATACTTTTCATAGGACTTGGATTAATAAACTACTCATTAATTGAAGCCATTATCCCATGTATTATAGGTAAGGTCTTCATGCTATATATCATAGCCTTCTTTGGAATAAGTGTTGGAACAGTTAGCAGAGGTAATGATTTAATTACAACACTTCTAACAACATTATTTTTAATTATAATAGTATTATTCGTATTTAAGATAGACTGGGAAAAATATCTGAAGAAAAATAAAATATATAAAGAATAGTTAATGATTAATTAATATGAAATGACGAACCTCGTAAGATCTGAGATAAATGATGATCACCGGATTTTCTGAATATTCTGCAGAAATTTTTGTCTAAGTTTCTTAATAATACTATCCATATCGATCTCTCTATATCCATATAGATGAATATTCTTGTAGAATCTATATACTTTGGGATATCTTTGTCTAAGCATATTTATCATTTTCAGATGACTTGAAGCATTAAAGAAATCATAGTTAAATCTTCTATAAATCAATTTGTATGATAGATATTTTATTGAATTTCTTAGAGATAACATGCATGACTCTAAATCGTCTTTACATAAACTTTTCTTAGCGTTTCTCAACTCTACTAATGCTCCTCTAGAATTATATTGTGATATAAATTTGTCTACACTATTAATTACTCTAGATAAATCTACTTTATCTAAGGACTCTATCCCCTGAATTCTATAGAATATATCCTTTAAATCTCTATTTTTAATTAACCTAACTTTAGTAACAATATCCTTCGGCCTAAAGCTTGGTACAAGATTCCGCGACATAATATATGATATTGCGTAAATATATGTAGCATCCCTCAGAGCTAAAACTTTTCTAAAAACATCGATTTCTCTTTCTGCTATATCTAAATTTGAACATCCTTTACATATTAGCGGGTCTATTTCGCTTCTTCTCCACCTCCATTTTAAGGCCATATACTTATATTTTTTAAGCACATTATTTTTATCACTTATAATTATACCACTTCTCATCAACTCTATCCATAGACTAGTTTTAAACCACGTATCGCTACTATCTCTATACTTACTAGACTCAAATACATCTACAAAATATTTTAATGGATACATCCATATATCTACTTGAATATCATCAATATTTTTCTTCAAATTTGAGGGATAAGTTGAGGGCGGTGCATTATATATTAATGCTATATCTAAGTCACCTATCTTTTCAACATTATCTCTGACACTTGAACCAAATAAAATAGCTCCCACAAAATCTTTCCTATTAATAATGTTTAAAACAATTTTATCGATAGATTTCTTTATAACTCTATCGATATCCATAAATATCCTACCATAATATTTATCAGACGATTTATAAAATTTATTGAGAATCCATAGAAATAGTTATATGTATATTTCCTATTATAAGAAATCTACATTGGTGGAGTGTAGAAATATGAAAATACATGCACAATGTATTCCATGTATCCTTGAGGTTAGAAGTCGAGAGATATTAAATTCAAATCTAAGCGAAGAGGAGAAAAAGATAGCTATGATTAAGCTTATCAAATACGTAGCTGAAATTATTAGATTGGATTCATCTACAACCTATATTGCATCAGAAGCATTTAAATTAGTTAAAAAACTTATTGGAGACAGAGATCCATATAGAGATTACAAAAAGATGTCGAGAGAGATGGCTTATAAATATTTGCCTAAGATCTTAAAGCTATTAGAAGATAAAAATGGATTTGAGAAATTTAGAATGCTCTCAATAATATCTGTAAATGCAAATATATTAGATCCAGGAGTTCCAAGCCTGAAAAATGCTAGCCTAATGATAGAGAAAATTCTTGAAGAACCAGTCATAGACGATACCAAAAAATTTTATGAAAAAGTATTAGATTCAAGAAAAATAGTTTATCTGCTCGATAATTGTGGTGAAGCCATATTTGATAAATTATTTATAGACCATATTGCAGACATGGATAAAGAGATATATGCTATTGTAAAGACATATCCATATCAAAATGACATTACGTTTGAGGAAGCAGTAAAAATAGGCTTAGACGAAAAGGCAATTATACTTGGCACTGGAAACGATTATTCAGGACTTTTTCCAAGCACGTATAGTATTGAAGTTAAAAAAGCTATAGACGAATCTGATCTAATAATTTCTAAAGGAATGGCACATTACGAAACATTTCTATATCATCCTATTAAAAAGCCGACAGTATTCCTATTTAAAGCTAAATGTAAGCCAGTTGCATCAACATTAAATGTACCAGTAGGTTCAAGTATAATTTTATATAGATCATACATCTCATAGTATATCTTCAAATAATATTTTTTATAGTAAACTATACACTTTATTTTAACTATATCAATAATACATTAGGGAATATAGATGAGAAGGACGCTACTCTTATCAATATTCATATACATATTACTTTTAACGATGTTATGGTCACCTATAGTTATTAGAGTAGATATATTGGGAAAAAGCATACCTGTGTTAGGATTAGTAAAATATACATATTTCTCATATATTGAAAATATTATCTCAATGTGTTCTATAGCTGTATCGGTTATCGGAGGACTTACATTGATTTCAACAGCATATTTTTCACATAAAATTGAAAGAAATGAATAATGCTTATTATTGAGAAAAATTAATAATTATTCGATGAAAATATGGGAAAAAAGTACATTAGATTAAAAAACATAAAAGACCTTGTCGAAGTAGCTATCTGGTCTCAAACACCTGTAATACATTATATGAATGTAAATGATAAACATATATATTTCATACCTTATACGATTTTAGGTTACTCAAGCATAGTATATTTTGTAGAAAACTCTGATAAAATAGATAGTAGATTTATTGTATATAATAGGTATAATGGTGATTTATCTTATTCAGATAATGTTCCTACAGATACTACACTCGAAACCATTCCGATAATTGAAATTGCAGAACAAAATGTATTTGATATAAAGATTTTTGGAAAACGTAAAAAGAAAAAGAAGAAAGAGGAGAAGTAATTATTTCCTCTTTAACAATATCTTTACATCTATAGCCATGCATCCCTTCTCGTATACAAATAGTGGATTAATATCTATATCAGTTATTTCTGGAAAATCTAATGCAAGCTGAGAAACTCTCGCAATTACGTCTTTTACACTTTGAATATCACCCTTTCTTTCACCTCTAAATCCGGTTAATAACTTATATATCTTAGTTTCCTTCATCATCTCATCTATACTAGCCGTATCTAGAGGAGCTACCCTAAATGAAACATCTTTGTAAAGCTCTATATATATTCCACCACTACCAAACATTATTAATGGACCAAATATAGGGTCTCTATGCATACCTACTGCTACCTCTCTTCCTTGTACAGCCATTTTACGTACAATTATCCCCTTTATCTCAGCATCTGGCCTAGCTTTAGAAACATTTTCCATAATCTCCTTAAAAGTCTTTCTAACATCTTCTAAAGAATTTATACCTACTTTTATTCCACCTACATCAGTCTTATGTATAATTTGAGGAGATTCTACCTCCATTACCAATGGAAAACCGATTTTGACCGCTAGTTCTTCGGCCTCCTCTAAATTTTTGGCTAATGGTTTAGATAGAGTTGGAATACCATATGCCTCTGCAACCTTAGCAGCTTCAGATGGCAACAGAAACTCTCTACCTTCGTTTAAAGCATCATAAATTATCTTTGCTGCACTATCCCTATCAACCTCTACCTTTACAGGTTTACCAATAGGTTTCTTTAAATATCTATAGTATTGATATAATGCACCTAAAGCAGCTACAGCTTGTTCTGGAGAAACGTATGTTGGAACACCCATTGCAGTTAACCTATCGCTCTCCTCATCACATTCGATACCGCCTATAAACGACGCAACTACAGGCTTATTTACACCAGCATTTTTGATAGCGGATAGAATTGCGTCCCCTATCTCTTTGGGATTTGTCTGGGCCGTGTGGCAGTAGAGTACAATAACCGAATGAACTCTATCATCCTTTAATGCAGCTTCAATAGCACCCATATACCATTCTGCACCAGCCATTCCGGTTAAATCTATAGGATTATATGTGCTTCCAAATGGAGGCATAAATTTCCTAAACTTTTCTTTAAGATCCTCAGGTATATCCATTAAATGTACACCGTATTGTTCTGCAGCATCTGTAGCCATCACTCCAGCTCCTCCACCATTTGTAATAATTACTGCATTCTCACCTTTCGGTAGAGGTAGTTTTGATAAGGCTATAGCCCATTCGAATAAACTTGGAAATGTTGGAGCTCTTATCACTCCACTTTGCTTAAATGCTGCTTCGTATGCTGTATCGGAACCTGCTAGTGAACCGGTATGAGATTTAATTGCGCCCACTGTTCTTTTAGCTTTTCCAGCTTTCAATACTACTACTGGCTTCTTCCTGGAAACCCTCTTAGCCACTTCTATAAATCTTCTTCCATCATCCGTTCCTTCAAGATATATTGTTATTACCTTGGTATATGGGTCTTTTCCAAAAAACTCCATTAAATCTATTTCACTTACATCTGCTTTATTTCCAATACTCACTAGATCTGATAGACCTATGTTCTCCATCTTAGTCCATCCAACTAATGCTATAGCAAGTGCACCACTTTGTGTAATAAATACTATATCGCCCTTCAATGGAAGCCCTTGGCAAAAACTGGCATTTACACTTTTAATTGTATCACATATTCCTACAATATTCGGACCTAGAAAACGGAATCCATATTTATGTGCTATTTCAACAAGTTTTCTCTCAAGCTCTACATTCCCAACTTCCTTAAATCCCGCACTTATAATTGCAGCCGATTTCACACCCTTTTCTCCACATTCCTCTAAGACCATTGGAACAATTTTTGCTGGAACAACTATCACAGCTAAATCTATATCTCCTGGAACATTCTTCACACTGGAATAGCATTTTAATCCCAATATTTGATCTGCCTTAGGATTTATCGGGAAAACCTTATCTTTAGGGAAACCGGCATCCAAAACATTTTTTAAAACTTGGTAGCCAATTTTATCGGGATGTCTTGAAGCACCAATAACAGCGATTGATTTCGGCCTAATCATATGAATAAACATATTTAAATCGGTGTTCATACACATCATCTTTTAACATTTTACATATATCAAATGACCATCAATAACAAAAATAATAAAGTATTTATCTTTTACCATAACATTTGACGAAAAAATATTCGACAATATTAGAAAATACTTATTTTCAATTACTTACTATATTTCTCTCAACTTTGGTTCCTTAATAACTATTACTATAAATAGAAAATCTATAATAGATAAGAGAATTGAAAGCAGTATGGCTGTAATAGGATTTTGAGAATATATGTATCCTAAAACTATTCCGAAAAATGAAAATCCTATTGATACAAGTATATTTGATACTGAAATTATTCTTCCTCTTAATACTCTTTTAGTATAATCAGCTATGTATGCTGTCCATGCAGAATGATATATTGTTCCAGCCATATTAAATAATGTTAGGACTAATCCTATCTCCCAGCCAGAAGCCTTGATAAAAATTATGTAGCTTGTGAATACTAGTATAGCTGATATAGCCATTAAAATTTTTCTCGATACTCTATCTAGGATTGGTAGACATACTAATGTGAAAATCGTTATAAGTATGTTTGATAGAGATTCATAGAAACCCCATTCACCAGCATTTATTCTAAGAAAATCTCTCGCATACACTACTCCATAGTTTATAAATATTATGATAGAGGGGGTTGAAATAAGAGTTAAATATAATAGATATATAATCACTTCTCTCGGAATCTTCTTAAGTATGTAGGGTATCTCAGCATAAGAATTTATTATAACTCTATATATAGACCCTCGTCGCCCTATCTTCTTTACATCAACAGTCTCCCTCAAAAACCTTGTTCTAAGATAGGCTGCAATTACCCCAGTAAATCCGGAGAAAATATAACTTATCCTAATACCAGCTACACCATATATATCTATTAAATATCCTCCTATCGCTGGTAGAAAAAACCACGGTATATTTGTTATGACTCCAGTAATAGCTGTACCCCTAGCTCTAGCTTTCGGTGGAAGAGAATCCATCATAATAGCGTCTAACGCTGGCACATAGAAATGAAGTAATGAGTCTATTGAATATAATATTAATAGATATTCCCAACTTGGAACAAATGCATAGAAAAATGTAAGTACAACTATTATCCATGTAAAGGTAACTATAGTCTTACGCCTACCATATATATCTGTAATATATCCTCCAGGAATAAGTAATATTATGGAAAAAATGCTTCCAATAGAATTTATTAACCCTATATGGATGTCTCCGCCTCCAAGCATCTTAATATATAGAGAAAAATATGGTCTAACCAGAGCATTTCCGATACCGAAAAATAGCCAGGATAGAATCATTATAGTTACATTACTCTTAAAAAAGTTTTTAAAATAGCTCATCATAATCTCCTTTAAAGGTACGGAAATGCTCGATTACCATTGAATATATTTTTATAAAGCTATTTTATTTTAATTATTATGGATGATGATGGTTAAAAGCTATGAACTAGTGAATGAAACCTGGCTTCTGACTTTCTTAGAATAAAGTTTAAATTTACTTAAGTATATATTGTCTTGATTAATATGGCTAAGATATTTATAGGTACTTCTGGATGGAGTTATGATGATTGGGTAGGCCCTTTCTACGATTCTAAAGATAATATGTTTAGTCAATATATGTCTATATTTAATACTGTTGAGATTAACTCTACCTTTTATGAATATCCTTCTCCAAGTCTTATCATGGGGTTAGCTAGAATTGCTCCGATGGGATTTAAGTATTCTGCAAAAATGCCTAGACTTATTACACATAAAAAGAAATTTAACCCAGAGCGTGATGTGGGTGAAGATATTGATAGGTTTTTAAAGTTAATGGATATTTTAAAGAAATTTGATAAACTTGGAGTCATACTTATACAGCTTCCCCCAATATCTAAAGATAAGACTCCATGGTTTAAAGATTTTATAGAAATTTTGCCTTCAAAAAAATATAGATTTGCTGTGGAGTTTAGGGATATGAGCTGGTTAGACAATAAGACTTGGAAAATTTTATCAGATAAAAATATTGCATACTGTATTGTAGATGAACCTCTTCTCCCACCAGAGATAATAGTTACATCGGATTTCTCATATATTAGATGGCATGGACATGGTAGGAGACCCTGGTATTATTATGAATATAGTGAAGAAGAACTACGTGAATGGGTTCCTAGGATTAAAGAATTATCTGAAAGTGTTAAAGAAATTTATGGCTATTTTAATAATCATTTTAGAGGGTATGCTCCTAAAAATGCTCTGCAAATGTTAAAGCTGCTAGGTAAAACGCATTTCGGACATGAATATACTTTAAAGAAAATTGAAGAATATTTTACAAAGAAATCTATTGAGGAAACTAAAGAAAAAGCCGAGAAAATTCTGTCTGAAAGAGATATTAGAAAATTATTAGAAGTATTTGCAGGTTCAAGAAGACTTGAGAGAGCTATAGATATGCCTAATGAAATGGTTAGAATAGATGAGATAGATGATAAACATATTGTTGCAAAAGTAAAAGATTATATAATAGAGATAAATATGAAGGAAAAATATATTATGCATAATTGTGATGATTGGCATAAAAGGGTTAAAGAAAAAAAGTTTTGTAAACATGTATGTAAACTATTTCTAATGCTTCCAGAGGAACTTTCACTAAAAATACTTGGGGATATTGTTAAAAATATAGATGAATGGAAATTCAAATAAACTTATCTTAAATATTGTATCGCCTCTATGAATCCCATCCAATATGGCTTTGATGTAACGATACTGGCTATCTTTTTAAGATTTTCTGAAGCATTATTTACGGCTATACTTAACCCAGCCTTCCTAAATAAAGCTATATCTGTATCACTATCACCTATAGCCATAAATTCATCTAAGCTTAAATCCATCATTTCTGCAGCAATTTCCAAACCTCTACCCTTATCTATCCTCGAATCACCTACATGGTATGCAACTCCACTATCCATTGCCCTGACATTAGGAATGTTTTTTAAAGCATCCCTTAATATTCTTAATCCCTTCTCTCTAGGAATATTTATCTTAAGTTTAAATGCAAAATCTATATGACGATATGGATTCTGCCAACTCTCAACAAATATTTGATTTAATTTCTCTAAAATTAATTTACGTGCCATTAAACCGATTTTAGGATCTCCTAAAATGACGAAATTATTGTATTCCCCTACAATACCTCCATTCTCCCCTATAACTACACCGCTACATCCTAGATATTTTCTTAACCCCATTACAACTGGAAATGCGTTTCCAGTTGTCAATACAACTCTAATATTCTTAGATTCAAGCATTCTAATAGTTTTTAGAGCATTTAAATTAATTATCCCTCTTTCATCGGTTATTGTTCCATCAATATCTAATGCAATTGCCTTGATCTTCAAGAAAAACCCCATCTATAAATCACATAGATGTTTATAATTTTATGCTCAATCTTTAAATATAGGGTGAACACGATATTTATTTGAAGGCAAGATTAGTGGGTGATAAAAATTACCGCGGAAAAACTTACTGTAAAAGATATTATGACAAGGAGAGTTATAACTATAGATAAGGATAAAAGTATTTTAGATGCTGCTAAAAAGATGACTAGAGCTAGAGTTGGTACGATAATTATAATGGACGGTAAAAAGCCTATAGGTATAATTACAACAACAGATATTATTAAAAAGGTTGTGGCTAAAAACCTAAGGCCCTCTGAGGTAAAAGTTATAGATATAATGAGTAGCCCATTGAAAACAGCTAAGCCAAACGACCTAATAGTAGACATTGTTGAGAGAATTAAAGAAGAGAAGATAACAAAGTTTCCAGTAGTTGAAAGAAATAAACTGGTTGGAATAATTACTACAACAGATATAGCTAGAATATATCCAGAAGTATTGTTTATAGAGAAATATAGACCTGGAAGATGGCGTGAATTAAAACCCGGAGAAACTATGAGCGGATATTGTGAAATATGTGGAAACTATTCGGAAAACCTGCAACTCGTAAATGGACTACTAGTATGTGAAGAATGCAGGGAGTCGATGGCATAAACATATATGAAAATTACACTAAGATATTATTATCGTATATATTGATATATGGTTGAGCATATGACATTAACACATGGCATAATATCTAGTGTATGGGATGAAACTATTTATTGGTATATAGAAAGATGTCGTAATTGGTATGAAATTAAAAAATTCTGGCAAATGCCACATGTAGTGAGAAAAGGCAAATCCTTAATACAGCTTACGGGTTATGGGGATATTTATGGCATGAACAGGATTTAGTCCTTATGTTTAGCCATAAACTTATTGATTATATCGAAAATAATAGTCTTGGACTTCATCTCCATATAAATTATAAATTAAAGCCTAACAATTTTAGATTAATTAATGAGTTTTATATAGCATTACAAAAATGTGTTAAAGAACTTAGAAAAACACTTGGATTCAATAAAAAATGGTTTCCAGAGATAGATATGATAATAGCTGGAAATCAATATCCCTTTGAATACTGTTTTGAATTTAAGTATTATCATTACTCTCCATATACGTGGAATATTATTGAAGATTTGAAGAGAAAAATAACTACTTTAACCATATTAAAGAAATATAGGATATGTAAAGATATTGTATTGGCGATTTTAGACGACTACATATATAGAAATGATGAAAGGCGTTACATTGAGTTACAAAGAATATTAAATAAAGCTAAAAAATTTATGATTGTTCTTACATATAGTGTAAGCTATAGTGATATAGAAACTGCTTTAAAGAAATGTTGACAGAATTAAAGCTTATCAAACTAATCCCTAAGTTTAAATTATAGAAAATTAATAAACGAAAAGCTTTCCATATCTAATTTTAAATCTCCTTTCTTCATCTTCTATATCTTTATTCAATATTTCTAGAAATTTATTCCATTCTAGCTCTCCATGAACCCATTTAACAATGTATTCATTTTCCTTTGAGATAAGTTTTAGAAATTTTTGCCAACTCCATTCTCTCTTCTTAAGAACCCCACCCCATCTACATTTTTTCCATAAATAGCTTGGTAATCTATTTCCAAACCATATAGCTGTTTTACCACCACTTATTTCCATCATCCTTCTCATATGGTTTTTAATATTAACAGGTTCATCTGCAATAAGATTCATATATTTCACAAATACATAATTTACTTTTATTAATATAATTTTAGCCTTTTTTAAAATATTTTATTTTAGCTAATTTCATATAATCTATATTCTATGTAATGATAGATGTCATTAAGATTAAAGTTTTAAGTTTATTGTTATAATCATTATTAATAGATAGATATGAGAATTGTTTTCAATCCTTTACTTTGTTCTGGATGTAAGATTTGTCAGCAAGTTTGTTCTATCGTCCACTTTAATTCACAGAATCCTACAAAGGCTAGGCTTAAGATTAATACGATTTTTAAGCCTAAAGGTGTTGTCTATCATAAATCATATATATGTATGGCCTGTAGTGATGCCCTATGTATTCAAGTGTGCCCTACAGATGCATTAAAAAGGAATAGGTTTGGATATATCGAAGTTGATGTAGAGAAATGTATTGCATGCTGGGAATGTACAAAAGTGTGTCCATATAATGCTATATTTATGCATCCGGAAATAAGATATCCATTGATATGTGATTTCTGTGGGGGTGATCCAGCATGTGTGAAATGGTGTCCTATGGGAGCATTATCTATAAGAGGATGAGATAATGAAATATGGGGGGTGGATGGGTAAAATTTTGAGGATTAATCTTTCCTCTAAAAGGTATAGGTATGAAGATTTAAGTGAACATCTTCTTGTAAATTATATTGGTGGAAGAGGATTTGCTATAAAGTTTTTATGGGATGAACTTAAGCCTAAAACTGATCCGCTTTCACTTGAGAATAAAATAATTCTGGCTACTGGACCTCTATCCGGGGTATTTTTACCTGGTAGTGGTAAGCTTGTGGTTGCCACAAAATCGCCATTAACTAATGGATATGGTGATGGAAATATTGGTGGATATATTTCAACTTCTATAAAGATGTGTGGGATTGATGGAATAATAGTTGAAGGAAAGGCTGATAAGCCGATCTATCTCTATATTACTCCCGATGAAGTTGAGTTTAAGAATGCAAAGTATATCTGGGGTAGAGGTGCTATTGAAACAGACTATATTTTGAGAAAGGATTATGGAAATGATATAGGTACTCTTATAATAGGCCCTGGTGGGGAAAACCTTGTAAAATATGCTGTGGTTATAACGGAATATGGAAGAGCTGGAGGGAGGCCTGGTATAGGATGTGTTTTTGGTTCAAAGAAACTTAAAGCTATAGTTGCTAAAGGATGGTTAGACATACCTATAGCTGATATGGATAGACTTGTAGATGTTACTAGACGTACAATAGATTTCCTTAAGAACCAGCCAAATTATGATTACTGGGTTAGTCAGGGAACCATGGCTACAATAGAGTGGTCGCAGAAAAATGCTGTATTGCCTACATACAATTTTCAGGAGAACGTCTTTGAGGAGTATGAGAATATCGGAGGAGAGATTATGAGTAAAATGTATAAGGTTATGAGAAAAGCTTGTTTCTCCTGTCCGATGCCATGTGGAAATATAGTTAATGTAAAGAAATATAGATTGTGGAGTGAACTTGATTATGAGAATGTAGCTATGTTTGGATCAAATCTAGGCATAGGTGATATGGATGCTGTATCACAGTTAAATTATATAGCTGACGAATATGGCATCGATGCAATTTCACTTGGAAATGTTATAGGATTTACTATAGAAGCCTTTAAGAAAGGGTATATTGATAAGAAGATGATCGGCGGATTGGAACCTGATTTTGGAGACGTTGATACAATTATTGAATTAACTAGAATGGTTGCATATAGAAGGGGTATTGGAGATTTAATGGCTGAGGGCACAATGAGGATGGCTGAAAAACTTGGTGGAGATGCATATAAGTTTGCAATGCATATTAAGGGATTAGAAATAACTGCATATAATTCTCATAGCGCTCCGGGAATGGCCTTAGCATATGGTACCTCTCCTATCGGTGCGCATCATAAGGATGCTTGGTTTATAGCATGGGAATTAAAGATTGGAAGAGATGTTGTTTCTAGGGAGAAAGTTGAAAAACTTGTCTTAATGCAACGTATTAGGGGGGGTTTATTTGAAATGTTTACTATATGTAGGCTTCCATGGATCGAGCTTGGATTGGATTTAAACTATTATGTAGAAATGTTTGAGGCTGTTACTGGATTAAAATATAGTTTAGAAAAAATGTTTAAGATATCTGATCGAATATATAATTTAATTAGAGCGTTCTGGATACGTGAATATGGTTATTGGAGTAGAGGTCTAGATTATCCTCCAGATAGATGGTTTGAACATCCGCCTAAAACTGGCCCATATAAGGGTATAACAATAAATAGGGAAATCTATGATAAGCTTCTCTCATATTACTATGAGATTAGGGGATGGGATGAAAATGGAATACCTAGAAAAGATACATTGATAAAATATGGATTAGAGGATGTTGCCTTAGAACTTGAAAAATATGGAATAAAGTTAAAGTGATTTCCTTATAACTAGATAGTAATGATCATCAACTTCTCTATAAATACTCTTATATTTAATAGTTTTAATGAAATTTAATACTCTACTCATACTATTCCTTAATAATTGTGGATCATGTATATGGGCCCTCTGCGTCCAATCAATTATATTTATATATCCATTCGGCTTCACAACCCTTAATACCTCTTTTAAAGCTCTCTCTATCATCCTTATGTGATGAAGTACTAGAGATAGTATAGCTATATTAAAAAAATTATCTGGAAATGGAAGATACTCTGCTAAAGCTTTTTTAAAATAAACATCCCTATACATTTTAAAGTTCTCTCTCAACCATTCTATCGAATCACTACTGCTATCTATACAATATATGCTAAAATCAATCTTCCTATCCAAAACATCCAATATAATTTTTAATCCATGTCCATATCCTGTTCCAATATCTAATATAGATAGAGTATTGAATTCTATAATCTCCTTTTCAAGAATATTCCTTAAAGTTGTATAGGGATCGCCCAATATGATCCCCAACTATATATAGAACATACTATTCCACGAAGAAGACCTACTATATTTACCTACTATCGATATCTTTGTACTACAATACTTACATCTATTATCTTCATCTAAATTATATTCTACTATCTCGAATCCAATTCTTTTAATAACAGGTTTACCACAATTTGGACAGTATGTATATTCACCTTTATGACCAAATACATTTCCCACATAAATATACCTTAACCCTTCTTCTCTAGCAATCCTATAAGCCTTTTCAATAGTTTCAATCGGTGTAGGAGATCTATCCATAAATTTATAATGTGGATAAAATCTACTTAAATGTAAAGGTGTATCTGGACCAAGATTATCTATATGCCATTTAACCATACTTCTAATCTCCTCCTCACTATCGTTTAACCCAGGTATTATTAGATAAGTTGTCTCAACATGTATCTTCTTCTCCTTCATAGCTATAATTGAGTCTAATACTGGCTGTAGACGAGCACCAATATATTTTTTATAAGTCTCCTCTCTAAATGCTTTTACATCAATATTTGCAGCGTGAAAATACTTATACATTTCATTAAAAGATTCTTCACTAAAATATCCATTTGTTACTAAAACTATCTTTATATTATCTTTACTTGCAAGCTTAGATACATCTAGCACATATTCAAGCCATATTGTAGGCTCATTATATGTAATCGATATAGATGGACACGAATATTTTTTAGCTAATCTTACAACATCTTCTGGAGACACGTATCTAAGCTTAACATTATCTGGGTCTGCTTGAGAAATATCCCAATTCTGACACCAAGGACATTTAAAATTACATCCAATTGTACTTATACTAAATGTAGGTGACCCAGGATACCAGTGAAATAACGGCTTTTTTTCAATTGGATCTATAGCCATCGCTGAAAGTCTACCATATACGAGTAGGTATAGCTTACCATTAATATTTTTATGTACTCTACATATACCCCTTTCTCCATCCCTTATAATACATTTATGTGCACAAGAAAAACATTGTACAAGATTATCTTTAAGTCTTCGATAAAATAGAGCTTCCTTAATATCACTCATATAAAACCCATCACGAATATCTTGTTTAAATAATATATTGTCAATCTTATATTTTTGTCGTCCTCGCAAATATCGGCTTATAGTCCATCT
>CAZKAY010000047.1:0-14774 GCA_964550975.1 uncultured Thermoproteales archaeon
TCATTAAATCGGCAAATATAAAAGATTTTGAGAATGATGACGATTTTAGAGTTTTAGAAAAATAATGATACCTTGAAGCGTTAAGGGATATAGATAGAACAAATATGTGCTGTGAATATAGATACGTCTATGACAGATGTAGAGCGAGCTTATATCTACATTAGATTAACTAAAACCAGTATATCCGCTTAACGTAAATATCATCTCAACTTACTATAATAAGGTCTTCACATATATCTTATATATTGTAGAAATATCCTTTTAGGCTTTGTTTTAACCGAATCTTTAATCCATTTTTCTTAAATTCTTCTCCTCTCTCCTTAAACCTCATAAAACCTTCTAATAAAATTGCCTATTACTGCATCAACTCGAATATTCTGGTATTAATAAGTTTCGATTTAACTTCTCTTAAACCTTGTAAATTCTCCTATTCCTATAGCTTCTTTAACTTTTATCGTTTTTCCTTTAAACTTTATTTCACCTTCCCATAGAATAAAAGCTCTTCCCCAAGTTCTTTTACCCTTTGGGTCCCACCAAGTTCCTTTAACCCTTCCCCAACCCTTTGGAGGCCAATATTCAATCACCCTGCCTTTTAGATCTACGCTTCCTTGCTCGAAATCTCCCTTCAGTTCGAAACTGGAAGGTTGAAGTTTCTCTCCAAAACTTTTCAAAACAAAATTATTGAAAACATAGCTCTCATTAAAGATATAATTTATCCTTCCCTGGTGCTGAAATTTCGGAAAGTTTACGGGAGTTGGATTTTTTGAATCACAAAGAGTAATTATGAAATTATCATCAAATATTACCAGGCAAGAAAACTCAACTACTCCTCCCCTTGCTGGACAAATAATTTCCCTGTAATACCCTCCCTGATATTTTTGCTGTGCATAATAAGCTAGATGAGTTGCTCTATCAAATATGAAATATCCAGAAAATTCTTTCTCCTCTTTATAAGGAAATTTTACCGTTCCTTCAAATTTTCCAACAACCCAAAAGCCTCCCCAAGCATCTACATCCTTTATCCCACTATATGCTCCATGAATTATATATGGTCCCTCTTGTGGTCCCATCCAGAAGGGAACGCCTAAGGCCTTTGCTACAATTTTAATTTTTAATCCATTTTCATCCGGAGGAATAATTGCGTGATACCATATCTGATTTTTCTCATCATAGGATAGAATTTCTTTATAGCCTTTTGTCCCCTTAACCAAAACAGTAGGATAAGGATAGCCTTCTATTCCCTTCTCATAATAATACATTCCACCTTTAAAGACAGGAACCTTTCTTAAATATTTTCCATTAATATTTATTCTGGGCGCAAATCCACCCTCAAAAGGTAATCTTCCCTGATAAAATAAGGTGTCTCCTTCTTTACTTTTCCCGATGGCAACAAAAATAAAGCAACTCTGTTGCCAGGGATAGCCTGGAATATATCTCAAAATATTATTTTCATCTAAATAATAAGTGACTCCAATCGGCACAAAATCCCTTACTGTGGGAATTTTCTCAATATAGGTATTTGGTTTTTCAGTAATCTCCCAGCCCTTTTCTGGAATTTCAGGTGGAGAAAAATCCATTTTTTCTGCTTCCTCTAAAGCCGAAAACGCTTTTTCAAGATATTCTTTGGCCTTTTCATAGTTTCCCGCAAAATATTCTTTTCTAGCTTTTTTAATCCACAGGGTAGCTTCTCTTAAATCATAGCCTTGATTTCTCTTTCTAAGATATTTTTCTTTGAATTTTAAATATTCCTGCTTTAATTTCTGGGGGGTTACTTCTTCAGATACTTTCTGTTTTTCATTTACAAATAAAAATAGCCCAAAGACCGAAAGTAATATTACTCCACACACAAGAATTATGATTAGCAATTCTTTGTTCATATTAATCCCTATATGAACAAAGAAGTCCGTTTATATATAGGTCATGTACTTATAGTCTATACTATACGTCAATTTTCTTCTTAATAAAATTTTCATAGACTCGAGTGTGTTTCATAATTAATGGCCTTCTCAAGCCTTTAGAGACGATACCTTCTTCTCAAGGCTATAAACCATATATAGCTTAAATCTCCTCCTCCAGCTCCTAAGGCCAGTGCTATCCACCACAGCTAGATCTATGGAGTATCCTTAGCCTGAAACATCACTCAGCCTAAGCTGAGGGATAAACATTAAAAGAATCCAGACCCACTAAACTACCTGATCCTCCGAAGATAATTTTATATAATATTGTTTAATGATATATGTGGAGGATTGATTTCTTTGGGTTGGATCAAGTTAATAGAATTTGAGAGACCGAAAGTAATAGACGGTACACTTATACAAGGTCTTCCGGGATTAGGATTTGTAGGGAAAATTGCTGTAGACTATGTTATCGAGATTTTAAAGCTACCTAAATTTGCTGAACTATATTCTGACTATCTTCTTCTAGCTGATGGTAGAGCCGGTGTATATGTAGATCTAAAAGGTATACTCGATCTACCCAGATATGAGTTCTATCTATTCAAGGAGAAAAATATTATATTTTTGGCCGGAAATACTCAGCCAGTTTCATGGGCTCAATATGAAATTGCTGAAAAAGTTATAAAATATGTTAGAGAACTAGGTGTTAGTAGGATCATTACCCTCGGAGGAACTGTAACACCCTCTCGTAAAAAAGAAGTATATACTGCAACTACAAATGAAAAATTAATGGATATGCTTAGAAAATATGATGTGAAGAAATCTATTGGAGGAGCTATTACGGGTGCGGCTGGAATAATGCTTGGAATCTCAAAACTATATAATATGGATGGATTTACATTACTTGGAAATGTTGGTAAAATCTATCCTGATGTAGAGGCTGCAAAGGCTGTTTTAACGGTAATATCGAAAATGTATGAATTTAAAATAGATTTTAGCAAAATGGATAAAATTATCGAGGATATAAAAATTAAATCTAAAGCCGCTGGAGAGCTAACAGCTCTAATCGAAAGAGAAAGAACTGAAAGAGAAAGAGAAAAGGAAACAAGACAATACTATGTATAATAAAGTTTGCAGTAAAATTTATTTTCATAAACATATTTATATATTAGAATTGACAATAGTGAGACATTGTATTCGGAAATATCTACACCATACACCGAAATATTCTATGAGGGAAAATATATAAAAATAGTTTTAGATATGCCGGGAGCAGTGAGAGAAGATATTATAGTAGAGGCTTCCGAAAACGATATAGTTGTATATACATCTGGTCTAAGTAAAAGATATTATAAAAAGATATCATTTAAAAAACCTATAAAACCTGAAACTGCTAGGGCAAAATATAGAAATGGAGTACTTACAATTATAGCCGAAGTAAAGCATAGACTATTATTTTTTTAACCTACTTATTAAATAAAACTTTGGTGGTTCTATCCTACTACTTTTACATCTAGGACATTTGCTTGGCTTCCTAGGCTTTTTAAGATCTTTAAATATATATCCACAATCCATACATCTCGGATATACCATTACAACCATCTCTTTACCACCACTATTCCTATAAATGGACTTCGCTACATGAAACATATCATCATATAGATTTTTAATTTGTCTTCTATCACTTATATCCAGTCTTAACGCCATCTCATATATAGTTAGCGGCCTACAACTACTCCTCAATATCTCTACAATTCTCTCCCTTCTAGTTAATCCCTCGAATACAATCACCTCTTACAATAAGCATTCACTGGACATATATCACATTTATTTTTCTTACAATATTCTATAGCTATTCTTACAAGTCTCGACTCAAATTCCATTGTTTCATCCCTATCTAAATTAAGCCTCTCTTCCATCATCAATGCTAGTGAAGATGGATCTGGATTAGCTTTATCCCAGATATCTCTTAATTCTCTTAGAAAAATGTTTACTGCTATAGGACCTACTCCTCTAAACTCCATTAATCTTTTTTCAAGGTCCCTTGAATCCTTAGCCTTTAAATGAATATCATCTATATCTCCATTATATTTTTCTACAAGTATTTTCATCGATTCAAGAATATTTGTTGCTGTTGAAAAATCGTATCTAACATATCCTCCTGCATCGAGTACTTCAACCAATTTATTCCATCCAGCCTTTAAAATAATATGAGGAACTGATAATCCTTCCTCCAAGAATTTTCTAAAAGTTTTTTCAGCAATCCTATATGAAATACGTTTTGCATATAATATTGATGCAAGAAACCATTTAAATCTATCCTCCTTCTTATATAAATTTAATCCCAGTTCCTCTGAAAAAGATTTTATCGAAATGAGTTTTTCCCTCAAGTCTTTATCCATATCTTATCCCCATCTAAATATAGGGCGATAGATTTAAATTCATTTATGTAAATAAATGAATTTTGGGAGAGGAGATGCAGTTATTGGTTTCAGGGTTCATGCCTCAAAACTCTGGTAAAACAACTCTTGCAAAAGCTTTAGCATATACTTTAAGAACCGCCGGCTATGATATTGGTGTATTTAAACCTGTAAGTGGACATAACTGGTACTCACAATATGATGCATCAATAAAAAACTTTATAGATAGAAAACTATATTGTGAAGATATAATGAAGCTTGCATCCGCAGCCGGAATAAGGGAAGAATATGAAATACTTAATCCAATAGATATTTTAACCGCACCAGTAAATTTAAGATACTTTCTTATCCATAGATATATCTCAAGATATTTTTATTATATGGAAAATACTTTTATGCAGGCAGTTATTGCAAGAATATCCTATAAACATACGAACTCTATTGAAAATATATATTTAATTAACCAAAAGCTTATTGGACGAAGTATAGTAGAAATAGATGATATATTTCTAAAGTCTGTAACCTCGAATGCTTCAAGAAAAATATTTTTTGAAGACCCAGAGAAACTTACTCAAATAATTTCAATATATGGTGAAAAATCTATCGAATCATGCTATAAATATATGTTAAGTAAGTATCCATATCTTTTAATTGAAAGCTTTAATGATGCAGCAATACCCAGCACTAGATTAAAGAATATAGATATAGTTTTAGCTGTCGCTCCAAGATATGTAGTCATATATGATGGCAGTAAATATTTAAAGGCATGTAAAACTGTTTCGTCAATACGTGGATTAGTATGGGAAAATAGGGTTATGCATATATCATCTCTAATAAAACCATTTAAAATCTTTAAAACAAATCCTCTGAGAAAAGAAGATTTAGATAATCTAAATAGATTGTCTACGTCATTTAGCGATATAATAGATTTTATCGAAGAAAGAATTGAGGAATAAATTTATAAAAAACCCTTCTCTAACGCCATTCTATAAGTTAATGTGATTGTTTTAGGATGATTAGCCATTCTTAAATCAAGTCTTCCTATAGAAGTATTTTTAGGAAAACTTCTAATCCTATCAGGATCTTTAAGTGCAAGCATATAAATATTTTTTAAAGCATCAATATATTTATCGATCTCTCTCTTGGACTCCGTCTCCGTAAACTCTATCATTAATGCTTCATCAACTATAGTTGGAAAATATATTGTAGGTGCATGTAAACCTTTGTTTAATAGAGCCTTAGCAACGTCTTCGGCACTTATACCAGTCTTCCTTAACATAGGTTTAGTTGAAATAACTACCTCATGCTTCCTATATCCCTCACCATATGGTATTGAATATCCCCCAATTTCTCTAATTTTAGATATAAAATAGTTTGTATTCAATACAGCTATTTCACAAGCCCTTTTTAATCCGATTCCGCCCATCATTAATATATATATAAATGCCTTAACCAATGGAATAATATTTCCATAAAATATCCTTACTTTCCCAATACTTTTAGGTATAGAATAGTCTAAATAGTATTTCCCGTTCTTCCTTTTATTAACTATAGGTTTGGGGAGAAAATCTCTTAAAAAACTTTTTACAGCAATTCCCCCAGCTCCAGGACCTCCACCACCATGTGGAGCTGCAAAAGTCTTATGGAAATTTATATGAACTATATCGAATCCCATGTCACCAGGTCTAACCCAACCCATAATACCATTTAGATTTGCACCATCATAATATAATAGTCCTCCAGCCTCATGAACTATTTCAGCTATATTCAAAATATCCTTTTCAAACAATCCTAGGGTATTTGGATTTGTAAGCATTATCCCAGCAGTCCTTCTAGATACAGCCATCTTTAAAGCCTCAATATCTATATTTCCATTAGAATTTGTAGGTATTCTAACAATTTTGAAACCTGCCATAGCCGCACTTGCAGGATTTGTTCCATGAGCAGAATCAGGTATTAATATCTCATTCCTATCAAAATCTTTTCTATCGATATGATATGCTCTTATAATTAGTACTCCAGTTAATTCTCCATGAGCTCCAGCAGCAGGTTGAAGAGATATATAATCCATTCCAGTTATCTCACAAATCCATTTCCCAAGCATATATAGTATTTCTAAAATACCTTGCACATCACCTATATCTTGGTATGGATGAATCATTGAAATCTTATCACTAGCACATATCTTCTCACTAATCTTTGGATTATATTTCATCGTACATGATCCAAGCGGATATATGTTTGTATCAATACTAAAATTCATTTGAGAAAGCCTTATAAAATGTCTAACAACCTCCGGTTCAGATACCTGGGGAAGCTTTAACTCATTTCTTAACATATTTTTAGGAATAATTTTCTCTAAATCACCTACCCTCCTCTTAATCTCATCCTCGATTTCTGGTAAAGATATACCTATCTTCCCCTTAGAATCATATCTATATATTAATGGTTCGCTCCATTTAGCTTGTCTAAACATTATATCACCTCAGATATTTTTTCTATAAGAAAATCTATATCATCCTTAGAGTGTATCTCCGTAAAACAATATAGAGCTGCTTCACCAAACTCCGGAAAATCATTTTTTAGTGACAGCCCTGGTTGAATCCCATTTTTCCTCAAATATTTATGCACTCTATCCATACTTGAATCCCTATACTTTACTATAAATTCCTTGAAGTGTACAGCCTTTGAGAACGGTATTTCTATTCCATTGAGTTCTTCAAACCTCTTTAAAGCATAATTACACTTATAAAAAATATTTTCACTAATCTTCCTCAAACCGTTTCTACCTAGTAGAGATAGATATATTGCAGCTGTAATTGCACATAAAGATTCATTTGTACATATATTTGATGTAGCCATCTCTCTACGAATATGCTGTTCTCTAGTCTGTAAAACCATAGTATATCCTACATCCCTTCCATCCAATGTCTTTGTCATTCCAATTAGTCTTCCGGGAAGCTGTCTCAACATCTTTTCATCATACTTTATAGCAAAAATGCCTAATAATGGGCCACCATAATTTAATCCTAATCCCAATGGCTGTCCTTCGCCTACAACTATATCCGCACCATATTTTCCGGGTGGACGTAAAATACCTAGACTTATTGGATCAACACCTACAATGAAAAATGAATTGTTTTCATGTACCATTTTAGATATTTCATCAACCTGGGTTTCAATAAATCCTAGGAAAGAAGGATTCTCTATATATACTCCACCAGTATTTTCATCTATTTTATCTTCAAGATCATTTAAATCAATTACACCATTTACGGCATCATATTTTATCTTAATCATCTCCATCCTCCATGGAGCTGTAATTGTCTTCACGACCTCCAAATGTCTCGGATTCATTGTAGAGGGTATGAGAAACTTCTTTCTCTTATTCAATCTATATGTCATTAAAAATGCCTCAGCAATAGCTGTAGACCAGTCATATAGAGATGCATTAACTATGTCCATTTCTAATAAATCTGACATTAAACTCTGATATTCGAATAATGCCTGTAAGACTCCTTGTGAGGCTTCAGGCTGATATGGTGTATAGCTTGTATAAAATTCACTCCTACCTATAATTTCTTTAACAACAGCTGGAACATAGTGTGGCCAAATCCCCCCACCAACAAAGCATCTTAAGTCATATATTGATTTATTTTTAGAGAGAATTCTATGCACATATTTATATACCTCTATTTCGGATAAAGGCTTATTTAAACCAACCTTTAAAATTCTTTTCAAAACAATTTTTCTCGGAATATCATTAAAAAGTTCTTTAACATCTTTTATACCAATAGCTTTAAACATATCTCTAAGATCTTTTTCGGAAAGATTTGGTATCCAGGGATGAGAGTCCATATTTACACCAATATTTATCTGAAAATTAAATCTAATATCAATTATCATTAAACTTATATTTTATTTTACAGAAATGAAAAATGGGAAAATGTATAGTAATATTATTTATTTTAAGAAAATAGGATCTACGATGGATATAGCTAAAGAATATGCTAGGAAGGGCTATCCAGAATGGACTATAATTGTAGCCGAAGAACAAACTTCTGGAAGAGGCAGAATGAATAGGAAATGGGTTTCACCTAAAGGTGGACTCTGGTTTTCAATTATATTAAGACCTAAATTTGAACCAAAATATGTTATTCATACTGGACTGATTATAGCATTATCTATCACAGAAGTATTAATTGAGAAATATAATTTAGATGCAAAGGTTAAATGGCCAAATGATGTATATATAGATAATGTTGGAAAGATTGCTGGGATACTCATCGAATCAAGCATAACTGGATTTAAAATCGATTTTATAATTGCTGGAATAGGATTAAATACAAATGTTGATAAAAAACATTTAGAAGATTTAAAGGCTACATCACTTCTAGAACTACTTGGAAAAAGGGTGGATAATAAAAATATCCTTAGATATATAATCGACAGAATAAAATTATACTATTCCCTAATTCCAGAAGGTCTTCCACTAATTATTGGTAGATATAATAATGTTCTGCTTAATAGGGGTGAAATTATTAGGCTTAAAACGCCTGAGGGCGAAGTAAAAGGGATATTGAGAGAAATAGATAGTAATGCTGGAATAGTATTGATGAATAGAAATGGAAATATAGTTAGATATGATGTAAGTAAAGTTATTAGAGCAGAATTCATTTAATTTTTACAAGTAAATGGTTTGTTTTAACGAAGTCTCCTTCTTTCACCATAATCTTTTCAACGACTCCATTAAGATGAGACGTTATTTCAACCTGAGTCTTCATCGATTCTAAAATAACTATAACATCACCTTTCTGAACTCTATCTCCCTCTCTCACCTTTATAGATAAGATTCTACCACTCATCGGTGACAATATAGACCTTTTATCTAAAACTCTTTTTATAGAAATAGTTTCCCCAATCTCCTCTCGTCGAAAAACCTTAGCACCCGATAAAAAATCCAGAAAATTTTTATCCGAGAGTGAACTACCCATCTCAACTTCAACTTCATAGACCTCTCCCTCAATGGTTACTCTAAACCTTTTCTTCAAAACCTTCCCCTTAAAACATCCATTCTAGATGCTACTCTCCACGAATTAATTTTAAATGACTTAACAACTTTATGTCTTCTAGATCTATATCTTTTTTTCGATAATTCATACATATATGCTGCCATAATTGCGACTAATATTTTTTTATCAACCATAATATACCCTCACACAGGCATTATTCCATGTTTTCTAGGAGGCCTAGACGATATCTCTCTCTTCGATAAAAGATGCTCTAATGTCTTTATTAATATGGGTCTAGTCTCGCTTGGAACTATTATTGAATCAATATATCCTAGAGCTGCAACTATATATGGCTTTGTAATCCTCTCTCTATACTCCTTAACAAATTTAGCGATAAGCTCCTGCGGATTATCGGCCTTCTTTAACTCTCTCTTATAAATTATCTCGATGGCGCCCTCAGGACCCATTACAGCTATTTCAGCTGTAGGCCATGCATATACCGCATCAGCGCCTAGATGGCGACTTCCAAGAGCTATATATGCTCCTCCATATGCTTTTCTAACAATAATAGTTATCTTAGGTACAGTTGCTTCAGAATATGCATATATTATTTTTGCTCCATGTCTTATTACTCCACCATGTTCTTGAGATGTACCTGGAAGAAAACCTGGAACATCCATAAAAGTTATTATAGGTATATTGAACGCGTCACAGAATCTTACGAATCTTGAGATCTTATCCGACGAATTTATATCTAGACTCCCAGCATAAACCATTGGTTGATTTGCAACTATCCCTACAACATGTCCATCAAGTCTACCAAATCCTATAATAGCATTTGGCGCATAAAATTTATGTACTTCAAAGAAACTATTCTTGTCGACAATCAGGTTAATTAACTCCCTCATATCATATGGTATCTGTGGTTCTGATGGAACTATCTCATCAAGTTTTGATTCCATTCTATCAGGCTCATCATCACTTTTAATGTATGGTGGGTCTTCCATATTATTTGAAGGAAGATAGCTTAAAAGTCTCCGAATAATATTGAAACACTCATCCTCGTTTTCAGCTATAAAGTGAGCCATACCGCTAACCTTTGCATGAACCTCTGCACCACCAAGTTCTTGAAATGATACCTCCTCTCCAATAGCCGCCTTAACGACTTTAGGTCCTGTAATAAACATAAAACTTGTATTTTTAACCATACATATAAAATCGGCTAAAGCTGGAGAATATACTGCTCCACCAGCACATGGACCCATTATGGCTGATATTTGAGGAACAACGCCAGACGCCATTACATTCTGATAAAATATGTCTCCATATCCCTTTAGTGAAGCAACTCCTTCCTGAATCCTAGCTCCACCAGAATCATTTAAACCTATTATAGGTATACCTAACTTTATAGCCATTTCTATAGCTCTAGCTATCTTACTTGCATGCATTTCCCCTACACTTCCACCCATAAATGTAAAGTCTTGTGCATATATCATCACAGGTCGTCCATCAATTTTACCATATCCTGTCACTACCCCGTCTCCGAAAGCCTTTCTCTCCTCCATTCCAAACTCTTTAGCCCTATGAAGTACAAACATTCCTGTCTCTATAAAGCTATCTGGATCCAGTAATTTCTCCAGTCTTTCCCTTGCAGTAAGCTTACCAGCCTTATGTTGTTTCTCAATCCTATCCAATCCTCCTCCAAGTAATGCCTTCTTTCTCATCTCATCTAACTCAACTATCTCTTTGCGCACTACATTCACCAATGAATAATTGTCTAAATATTTACTAAGCCATCTGGCTAAAATACATTAGTATAGTTAAAAGATTGGAGAAAATGATGTAAAAGTTTATCGGAATAATTATCGTAAAATCTTAGTTTAGAATTTTGTTAAATCTTTACTCCAAAAGTCTTCCAAGGCCATTTAATATTTAAAATCCATATATATTAGCCCATCACGTATTATGGATGCCCTCAAGTCTTCCATAATATTTATATTGAATGTTTTTATAATTTATACTAGTGTTTTTCGAGGATGATTGAATGTCTAAAAATAAGCCGAGTACGGCTGAAAAGAACAAGATTCTTGAACATGTACTAATGATTTCTCAGAAACTTGTAAGCGAAAGCAAGTCTTCAAAGATTTCTGTGAAACTTAGAACTTTATTAAGATATGCATATATCTCTTATCAGAGGCAGACATTTGACTTAAGTACTATCAGAGGCCTTGTACCACGACTTAGACCGCCCTCCTCACTTGCAAACCAATATTTCTATAGAGATATAGAGGCATTACTTAAGAAAAGATTTCATGTAGATATACATTACAAACGAAACTTTAGATATGTTACATTCTACAAGACATAAAATACCTTAACTTATTCTTTTTTTATCATATAGATACCATTTATCTATCTTATATTCCTCTAGTATTTTGGCAATCAAAAACACACATCTACCTACATTATATGCGTCCATCAATCTATCCAAATTATTTTCAACATCATCCCTTCTATTTATATAAGCTAATGCCCAGGGAGGAATAATCATACCCATAGAGTTTAAGGTTACATATAGATTTGCGATGACCTCAATTACACCCGAATCATCGCCCACAGCTATTACACCTGCAACCTTACCTTCAAGCCAACTTTTATCCTCGATATTAATCATGTTTTCAAGTGCTGTAAGTCTATCAATCATATTTTTCAAATGCCCAGATAAATTATACCAATAAACTGGAGTTGCAATTATAATTCCATTTGAATCTAAAATCTTATCATATATTATTTTCATGTCATCATTAATTATACATGGATATCTACATTCCAATATATTTTCGCTGACACATCCCCTACAAGGCTCTATCCTATATTCATATATATTAATCAACTCTGTTTCACCACCCATATCCTTAACAGCTTTCAATGCAAGAGAAAGCATTTTAAATGTATTTCCATATTTCCTCGGAGAACCATTTACGCCTAAAATCTTAATCACGGTATCCACCGTAAAAGAATTTAGAAATGGAATATAGTAAAGAATTATTCTGTTAAAATATATAATGTTTTCCCTTTACCTGGTTTTTTTGGGGGGATAATCTCTATCTTACCCTCTCTTCCAAGCCATCCAAGTGCCGCATATACGTCGGTTATCTTTAACCCAGTTTTATTTGCAATATCTCTGGCAGACAATGGTCCACTATTCTTCAAAATTTTCCAAACCTTTCCTGCATTTATGCCAAATATCTCCTCTGGCTTCAAATATTACACCGATATAACTATATAACATAATTATATAAATCTTTTTAAATATTTAGTAAATAAGATATCTGAAATTTATATTAAATATTAAATTTAATATATTAAGAAAAACTAAATAGTCAATAAACCTATATTTTAACTATATGTCAGTTTTATATCACTATTACTCTGAAAACATGATATTAAGGATAAACATTGGTGTAGAGGAGATAGATAAACTATATATTCATGAAGAAATAGTTGAAGAAATTCTTGGGAAACTTGTTAAAGCATTTTCAAAAACATCTCTTCAAATGCATCCAATAATCGTTGATGAAAATACAAATGTAATTTTAGATGGAATGCATAGATGGAGTGCATTGAAAAATCTTGGATACAAGTATATTGTATGTGCATTCATAGACTATCATAACCCCCTCATAAAAGTTAAAAACTGGTATAGAATATATCAAAGCATTAGTAGCGGAAAGATCTTAAATATAAAATCTTTACTAAAATCATTTGATATAGTATATGGTGAAGAAAAACCAGATTTTAGTGATAAGAGATTGGTATCTGCAATATATGTTAAAGGCAGATATATGAAGATATATTCTAATAAACCTATGTCGTCTCCAAATGCATATAAAGTAGTCTCGTTTATCGATGAATATGTTTTAAAAAGTGGGGGTAGAATAAAGTATGTTCCAAGTGGACAGAGAGATTGGAATGAGGAGATAGTGTTAGTTACACCATCGATAAGTAAAAATGATGTAATTCGATCAGCTTTAAGTAGAAACATTTATCCACCAAAATCCACCAGACATATTATTCCGATAAGACCATTATACCTAAATATTCCCCTAAAATTTCTTTCAAAAAATTTTAGGGGAAATAAAAGGCTTAGAAATAAGTTTTTGAATAAATTCCTATATCATAAAGATGTATACAGTGTTTTAGGCAAAACATATATAGATAGATTTTACGAGGAAGACTATCTATATCTATATTTTTAACATTAAATTAAATATTTATGAAATAAGTTTAACTGTAATTTGAATCTATATTAGAAACTCTTTATTTCAATAAATATAAGATAGCTAAAAGTCATGCAGGTAGACTACATAAAGGATCTCATCTACAATAGAAAGATGCTTAGAAAAATTTATTATTTTAGTTTTACTCCACAATATGGGCATGTAGATTCTACTCCAGTTATAGTTTGTCCACAATTATAGCAAATTAACGTAAATTTCATAATAGCATGTATTGGGCCAATTTTCTCAACAATTTTTTTGAGATCTTTAGCATAATTTAGTCTTATGAAAAGTAGTGTAGCTAAAAGCGATGGATAAAATGTAAATATCAAGAATGCTGTAAAGAATCCTATTGCTGTATAAATATCCGTTGTAATTGTCATTTTACTAAATGATAGTAGGAAACCTAAAATTGCTCCAAAACTTATAAATTCCTCAATATAAGGGTAGATTCCAAGCTTCTTTACTTCATCTTCATGATAATAAAAAATTCCTGATTCCTCTATAAGAGATTTAGACATAATAAAAAATATAGCTGGCAAGATAATTAAGGTATATAAAGTTAATTGAACCATGCCTTCCTCAGTTTCCAATGAAAAATTAAGTATTTCGGCTATCAGAGTTCCGACAGAGAAAACAAAAAGTGCTGGAAGAAAAGCTAAATACAATATTTGTTTTGGCTTAAGCTTAACTTCTGGATTTAAGCTATAGAAAAGCAATCCTCTTTTTAGTCTACGTGGAATTAATAGATGTGTAGTTTTTGAAACTAGAAAATGCCATGAAATCCACGAAATAAGACCGATAATTGTAGTTAACGGAAATAGAAGTATTGGAGAAAGTAGGATAACAATTATTGCGCAGAATACAAGTATAATATAAGGTAAAAATTTTTTCATGATTATATTTATCTGAACTATATATTAAATATTTCTCAACATATACTTGATATTTAGCCTCAATGTAATTTTACGGCATTTAATTTACATTACATACATCATATTTCCTACTAAAATAATGTAATAAATTTCAATACTATAAGCTTAGTTGAAAAGAGAAACATATTAAACTTATGGCCAAATCTCAAATAAATGCAACATTAATTCATAGTTATCAATATAAGGCAATAAATTAATCTCTTCAAACTTTTGCCCCTAAATATATTCTAAA
>CAZKAY010000048.1:0-8907 GCA_964550975.1 uncultured Thermoproteales archaeon
CTGTCAAAACGTATTCCATCAACATATCTAGTTTTTCTACAATGAATATGACCGTTTATAACAATAGTGGCACTAGTTTCCTTAAAAATTTTGAAAATCATACTTCTATATGGTTCATCTATACCGAAATACCAGGCTCGATATTGTTTAGGATCTCTAATATCATAGTTTGGTTCATGAATATCATGGATAAAGAGTGCATAATGCATAATCCATACATGATATTTTGCTCTAGGCTTATATTTTTGTTCCTCCATCCATTTCCAGAAATCTTTTTCCTCAGGGAGACCAGAACCAGCTATCATGTCACAGAATCCTGAGAAACGTATATCTTTATATGTAAAACTCCACCACAGTGGTCCGAATATCGATGAAAACTGTTTCAATTGTTCTGAACGAATATTAAGTCTTACATCATCTCTACCCTTTATAGGTCCAGAAACATCTGTATGTTTATTACCGGTGTCCATGTTTCCAGGAACAACATAATAGGGAAACGGAAGGGTATCTAAATCGGCTTTAATTGCCTCTAATTCAAACCTATGTATATTTCCATCCCGTGTCAAATCTCCACAAATCAATAGGAGATCCGGATTTATCTCCAATATTTGCTCACGAGCCGTTTTCCAATTCTCATTCCATGCAGGTTCATATCTAAAAGATCTAGGCGAACCTACATGTATATCTGATACAACTACAAAGCTCCACATAAATAATCCCTAGACAATTATTTTAAACTAAAATGATATTTAATGCTTAGTGATATTGATGAGCATCGTTTTAAAATTGGCCCGAAATAGAAGGAGTATAAGGGATATATAAACATGACTCAATTGAAATTAAAGATATATTAGAAATATTGGAGACTGCTAGAAACGCTCCTTCAGGAGCTAATCGACAACCATGGAGATTTCTTATAGTAAGTGATCGGAAAACTAAGGTGAAAATTAGAAGGATATGTGAAGAGATAGAAAGGGATTTTCATAAAAAGGCACCGGAGTGGATGAAAAAATGGTTTAAGGAGAAAAATATAAGTTGGAAAAAAGATTTTCTTACAGATGCACCAATTCTTTTGTTAGTCTTTGGTAAATCTGATGAACCATATTGGATTGAAAGTGTTTGGATAGCAATTGGATACATACTTCTAGCCATAGAGGAAAAAGGGACTAGGTACACTAACCTATACACCCTCAAATACACAGAAGATAAATAAGTTTCTGGGGATACCCAATAAATATGTTTTGCAGGCAATACTTCCAATAGGATTTCCCTATAAAAAATCCGGGGAGAAGGATAGATTTCCTTTAAATGAAATAGTATATTTTAATAGCTGGGGAATAAGATAAATATCAGGAGTTTCAAAAAGACCTAAATATTTTAATGCTATTATAGTTAACGTGAAAAGATGAATTTTATTTCACATAGACTTGCAGTAAATATAATTAGGGAGATAAGTTATCAATCTATTAAAACACGCAGTCTTGGAAGAAGGGAAATATCTAAGAGACTGAGATCTAATGTTAGATGGAGTTTTATATCTTTATTAATATATATAGTATTCATAATGTTTATAGGGTTATTTATCAACTCTCCCTTATTCTTTACCGAGGAGAAAGCTATAATTGCCAAATCAATATTGTTTTTCTCCCTGGGAGCGTCGATTGTTCTAAGTTTTATAATGATAAGCAATTATTCGTGGCTGCTACAGGAATATGATTTACTAAAACCTTTGATGTTTCTCCCTATCTCCATGAAGGATTTACAGTTTACCGTAATTTTAGTGTCATTATATTCTGGTGGATTGATATCTTTAATCTTACCTCTCATCTCAGTGATAATTATAGGTATATGTCTTCTAAACCCGATTTTATTCATAATACTTATAATATATGTTTTATCAACATTTTTATTAAGTATGAGTATTGGGTTTAAATTAGCAAACTTTTTTTCTTTAAGAAAGATTAGTGGTAGAGGTTTTAAAGCAAATATAGCTAGATATAGTTCCACATTTCTATTTATCTTAATAATGTTTATTCAAATGATGTTTCAATCGATAGGAGCTTATGGAAGTAGACTAGCTAGCCTTATAAAGGATTACTCAAAACCACTTACATTTATCATAAATATTTTTTGGTTTATATATCCATTTTCTGCAAGTGCAGCTATAGATTTTGTAGAAAGAGGATTTATTGAATCATCTCTTTCGCTAATTCTCTCAATTCTCTATTTAATCATATTTTATAAACTTTATAACAGAGTTTTTAACCAATATTGGCATAGACTTATTTCACCAATATATCTAGCATATGGTTTAAAGGCGTCTAGAATAATTGCCCCTAAACTATTCTTAAATAACCCTATAACTGCTTTAACTTTAAAAGATATAAAGACCATTTTTAGAGAACCAACTGCGGCATCATTTATATTCCTGCCTCTCGTACTTAACATATATTTTCTAATAAACATATTTTCTGGAGGAGTTAAAATGCCCACCATATTTATACAATTCTTTATTTTATTCCTCTTTCATCTTACATTATTCCTAGCAATTTATTCAATATATTATTTAATAAGACTTGATATGAGAAAGGCATGGATATTATTTACTCTTCCCATAAGTTTTAAAACAATATGTTTATCGAAGACATTTACAATAATACTTATTACGTCTCTCTATCTTATACCTATAAGTCTTATAATCTATCTATTTATGCATACCACTATACCCTTTATCTCCCTTATTGTAAGCCTTACATCGAGCATAGGGTTAATGATATTTATATCTCGCTTTCTCCTAAAATATCTTAGACCGGGTGGAGAAATAATAAGACTAAACATTTTCCAGGAAATATTTCTAGTATTAATAGACTTAACTATATTTATACCAGCAATAATATTCTTGTCAACATTGGTGATGTATCCCGGATCTATTTATCCATACATAGTATATATTTTATCAAGTATTTTTATCTCAATAATCTTTGCTCTGATTGGATTCAAATAACTTCAGTCCTTAATCCAAGTACCTCTGAAAGCTCAGTTATTTCATCTACATAGTCACCATATACTAGTGCGAAATGATGTCCATATATAGACAGTTTCTTTAAAAGCATTCTAGGATTTTCTACAAGAATGTCAAGCGTCTGTCTACAACTTATCCCCTGATAGCTTGAAATAACTTTGCCATGAAACACAAGTATTTTATCTAAACTCATATGCATTCTTGCAAGAGTAACATCTTTATTTAATTCTAAATCTACATAAAGCGTTACACCATATTTCTGTCCATGAAAATCGTATAGTGAATAACTATACTCCTCTTCTTTAAGTCCCTTCATTTTAATAGACGGTACATCGTGAGATATTCTAAAAATATTTTTATTAATATTATGTGGCCATAGATTTCCTATAAATGCAGCTTTACCAGACAGTTCCATCAATAACGTTGTTCCCATCAATAGGCTTAAATCACCCTCACATGCGGCTGGAATACCTCTATCTTTCAATAACGATATGGATAGACATGGTGTAACTTTTTCCTTATAGTATATTGGTTCTGCACATGATATTGCTACCATATCTACACTATATTTTTCAATAAAGTTTAGTATAGCTTTATATAAACGTAATGCTTTAAATATTTCTCTTTCATCTACATTTCTCTCCCTGGCTTTTCTAATAAGCTCATTAAAATCTTTTTCTACACTAGAGATTTTTAAATACTCTTCAAATAGCTGTTCACTTGATATAGATATAGTTTCTATTCCAAATTTTCGTCTAAGCTTATTGAGATCGCAGGTACCGCTTATAGCAGAAAATGGGGGTAAACCTTTAGAAGAAATGTACAGTATTCTACTTCTACATAACTTCTTCCTAATATATAGATATTTTAAAACCCTATTTAACTCAATATAATTTAGGGGAACATATACTTCTCCTCCCAATTCCTTAACATAGGCTGCAACATCATAGTTTATTACAGATGGTCCAAGTAGTATTAATGGTAGTTTAAGTAAACCTATTTTTGCAAGCAATCTATGTCCCATACCCCCAATCCTAAAACCTATAAATACATCTATGTCCCTAGAAATATCCATTAAAAGTTTATCTATATCTTTAAAACTAGTCAAGATAGCTGGTTTTTCTAGAGACACATATCCCTCAACATTTCTTGAAAGCTCATCCATAATTTCATTAACTCTCTCCTTAATTCTCTCAATTGAAGGAAGTTTTCTGAAAAATGCTTCCTCATGACTTATAAAGACAGGTTTTACTCGAAGTTTCATATCAACCCCCACCTCATTCAGATAGTTTAGCTTTAATAAATATTGCACCACATTCCTCATAATTCTTTTCAAATATCCTCGGCTCCCCCTCCGGTATTATTGTGGGAGGATTGTCAAGTACACCAATTATTTTTTCACAACTATATCCAGCCTTTTCCAAAATCTCCACTGTTTCACTAACATTGTAGAATCTGGCCATGCTTAAAACAGGTTCCCCATTTTCAGCCAAATCCATATATAGTTTCCCCCAACTACTCTCTCTATTTATAATCATAACAATTATAACTGAATCTTTCTTTAAAACATTTTTTAAAGCCATTAAATCATTCAACGGATCTACAAGAAATTCGAGAACAGTTATCATGAAGACAAAATCTATAGATTTTTTCCTAATCGGAGGTAGAGACATAACTCCTAGAATACTATTGACTCCTCTTCCTACAGCTTTTTTAACCATATTTATGGATGGATCTATACAGATAATATATTTTTCATCAAGCAGCCCCTTTGAAAAAATACCTGTACCTCCTCCATAATCTATTCCAACACCATTTTTAGGTAAAAGATATTTTAAAGCCTTTAGCTCAGCCTTATAAACATATCTCCCCATAGGCTGCTGATACCATTTATCATAATCCTCCACAACTCTATTAAATACTTCGATAATTTTATTAATACTATACATTTTCAGCCACCCTAACTAGTATATTAAATAATTCTAATGGATCTTTACCTAAAATAACTATAGATGGTTCTATTCCTCTAGCTCCCGGATGATAATAGGCTTTCGCGATAATTTTTTTCTCAATAATAAAGTCTATGATTGGACAACCCATTTTAGATTCAGATATCCCGACTTCTACAACATTTATACCCATATTTTTCAATGCTTTAATTATATTGCTATTTGCCCTAATATTTACGCATGCTCTAATATTTCTATTAAGAGTATTTAAGTGAAATAAAAGTAAACCTAGATGTTTAGATCCTCCATAAACAACTTTACCACACACTAACGGCTTACTCATACTTTTAACAATCCTCCCACTGAGACCGGCAATATCATCAACACCTCTACATTTCTCTCTAGCATAAACCATATTCATACCTACTTCTGGGATAAGCTTAACAATAACTTTACTTTCTTCGATTCTTTTCAGGATATTTAAAAGCTTATTTATTATCGGGTCTAGAGTATAGGTATATTCTCCATAAATTTCATCTATACTTGTCCTAAAACTCTCTCTTACAATCTTTCCATCAATTTTTACACCATATCCCTCAGAAACTTCACCTATAATACTGTATTCAAACCCATTATTCAAGCATGTTTTTATAATATTCTTCACATTACTAGCTACAGCTATAAGTGCACCATAGCTAGGTGTTCTTAAAAAATCCTCATCTAAAACGCGGTGATCAACCAATATTTTTTTGGAATCAATTTTCATTAAAACATTATATTTGTGAGAGATCTCGAGCAAGGCTTCAAGTAAACCCCCCTCAGATATATCATGTAAAAGCTTTATCTCTTTTTCACTGGATAGAATTAATGCTTTAGGTAAAGGTGTTAATCCTCTCCAAAAATCTTTCTCTACACTTATTTCTCCAGTAAGACTTTTAAGCCATACAGTCTCTCTACCAATCTTATCTATAAGGATGATTTTATCTCCCGGTGAAGGTGGAAGGGGTTCTCTAAACCTATATCCAATTGAGGTAACATTTATAATTGGCTGAATAATTCCCTTATATACACCGGTATGGCCGCCGATAACTTTAACACCATATTTTTTAGCCTGATCTCCGAGCTCGCTGCAAATAATCTTTAAATCATCTTCACTCGACTTCGGAGGTAACAGTATTGTTACAACAATTTTCCTAGGTTTAGCAAAAGCTACAGCAATATTTGAGACACTATAATGGAAGGCGAAGAAGCCGAGAGTCTCTATCGGTAAACCTAATGCAGGATTTGATGAAACAACTATTTCTCTATCCTCGATTCTATCTAAAACATTTGAGTCTAAATATAATTCTGATAGAGGCAGGTATGGTTTAACATATTTTTCAAAAATAATTCTATCAATCTTTCCTATCTTTAACAACTTGATCCCCAGTCTATCTACTAATAATATTAATATATACAGTTATTAATTATATTGCTATGCAGTATATTGATGCTCATTGCCATCTATATGAATTTGATGAAAAAACAATATCTACTTTTAAAGATATATCCATAGTTGCGGTTTCTGATGACCTAAAATCTTCTCTCAAAACAATATATTTGGCTGAAAAATTTAAAGATATTTATCCATGCATAGGTATACATCCATGGAATATAGAGAAAATCGATCTCAAAGAACTAGAGGAAATTAAGAATCTGATAGAAAGATTTAATATAAAATGTTTAGGAGAAATAGGATTAGATAGAAAATTTGTTCCACAAACTTATTGTTTACAGATAGAGGTATTCGAACATTTTCTAAAACTTGCATCGAAATATGATTTGATAGTAAATCTACATTCACCAAATGCTTGGAGAGAAGTACATAAAATGGTTATAAAATATAATATTAGTAAAGCCGTATTTCACTGGTATACTGGTCCATTAGATTTACTTAAAAAGATTATAGATAAAAAATTTTATATAACGATAAATCCAGCAATAGTTGTTCAGAAAAAGCATAGAATAGTTTTAGAAAATGCAGACATATATCAGATTCTAACTGAAAGTGACGGCCCATATAATTATAGAGGACTATATTTAACTCCAGCCAAAATAAGAGATTTATTAAAAATAATATCTGAAATAAAAGGTTTATCCCTATACGATTTAAAGAAAATAATATTGGAAAACTTTAATAGACTTTGGCTAAAATAATTTAGATGAGAGGATATCATGATTGATGAAAAAATATTTAAAAAAATATCTAATATTCTTGAAAAAGAGGAGATTATCGAGTTTGCCTATATATTTGGCTCATATGCAGCTGGATTAAATAGAGAGGATAGTGATATAGATTTAGCCATATATCTTAAAGAAAATATAAATATAGACTATGAATATCCAGTAAGGCTTGCATTAAAAATAGAGAAAAGAATTGGAATACCAGTAGATGTCATCATATTAAATGATAAACCAATTCTAATAATTTCAGAGGTATTAAAAAATGGAATAGTTGTTTTCTCAAAAAATGAGAGGAAGAGAATATTTTTCAAACAAAAATGCTTAGCCAGATACAAGATTTCAATGAATTGATGAAGGAATATGATGAAATGAGGTTAAAGAGATATGGAGTTAGATAAGAGAATGATTCAGCTTAGAATCGACATTATTGAAAGAGATTTAAAGGAGATTGAAGAAATATCTCGTCTCAGAAAAATTACTTATAGAGATGAACTTGCATTAAAATATGCATTACTAGAATGTATAGAGGCATGTATAGATATTTCAAACCACATAATTTCTGTAAAAGGTTTTAGAAGACCTATGGACTATAAAGATATATTTACTATTCTCGAAGAAAATAATATAATAGATAGAGACTTATCCCAAAGACTACAGAATATGGTTAAATTTAGAAATATATTGGTACACAAATATGCTATTGTAGATATGAAAATTGTATTAAAAATAGCTAGAAAAGACATAGTAGATATAAAGAAGTTTATAAAAGAAATATTAAAGCTTATAGCATAAATATTTCTAAAATCTTTACAATCTAGATAGATACTTCATACTTATCCATAAAATTATTTATCAATACTTTGTAGGATATAAGGATTTTAATCAAAGTGTTGTAAGATATATATTTATGCTATATATAAGTATATATGGCATGGAGATAGGCATGCCACGTTAGATGGTATGCTCTTCTGTTCATCAACTGGTGAATGTTGGTTTACACCTTCGATCAATAAAATTGAATGTTAATAAAATCTAGATTTTATCAGTATTTTGACGTAAAAATATATATACATGTAATACATGTATTACATGAGTGATAAATATGTCTGAGAAAAAGGTGGTATCTATCAGGGGTATTGATGAAGATCTATATAGAAGAGCTACAGTATTTGCTAGGGAGACTGGTAAGACTATTGGTGAAATAATTAATGAATCTCTACGTTTACTCCTATCTCTCGCAGACTTTTCTTCAAAATCCATTTCAGTACTATTATCGGAGCTTAAAGAAGGCTTAATTGAAAGCGGATTAATGTCAGTAATTATAAAAAATTTGGATGAAGTATCTTTAAATGAAAGAGACTTAAAGGAAAGTGATAGACCCATAGTTTTAACAAACATTGGAAGAGTCTTTATTGAAAACAATGTTCCATTCGAATTATTTGATAGAAAGATTCAAGCAGTAATCTCATGTGGAGAACTAAATGTACCCAAAAATTATCCCAAAGTAAAAGTTCTAAGTAAATGCTATTATGTAAAGAAAATCAACTATATTTAAATCTAAAGGCTTAAAGTCCTAAAATATATTTTTATAACTAATTTTAACCAATTTTACTGATAAATATTTTTTGTAAAAATTGATATAATATTTTAAAAATGTAAATAAAAAAATAAATATTGTTTTAGATAATGTATTTTATGTGGGAAAATGAGTAT
>CAZKAY010000048.1:9007-11174 GCA_964550975.1 uncultured Thermoproteales archaeon
ATGGACGGCGGCAGTATCTAAGGGTACTTGTGCGAAAGTAATGGGTCGGGTAGAATATAAATATGATATGTATTGTACAGAATATCCCGATGATCTTACTGCAGATTTTCTATTGGTAATGACTCCAATAAATTTAATAGGATACTGGAAGGATGGAACACTTTCATGTAATAAATGTGGTAAGAAACCTTCGGCCAGCTATGGTAAAATTGAGTCGGGAGCTAAAACAAGAAATGTTGCATTAGGGCCGGGAGGAGGATATAAGAGATGGGATACAGATTTATCTTTTAGTATAGGTATAAGTATAAGTAAGCCTACTCAATATGCTGGAACAAGCGTGACTATCGGTTTTTCATTTACATATAGAGTATCTGGCTCCAATGTATATTCGGAAGCTAGACCAAAAATACATATAGTGAAGGATAGCGGATATGTTAATAAGGATCTCTACTACTTCTTTGAAGGATCTCCTACAGTTAGATCCGAGGTACTACACTTTACATGGATTCCTCCATAATTTCATCCTATTTTTAGTAAATCTTTGTTGATTGCAAGCCATTTCCTTAAAAATTTATAGGCTTTTTTTCCGCAGATTTCATGTCTTCCCTCAAAGAATTCTGAGTCTATCCTATCAGCTACTCCTAGAAACTCATATACTTTTCTAACTTTTTCATAGGCATATTTTGTAGATTTTATTGGAAATATTTGGTCTTTTATACCGCTTTCAATGAAGAGAGGTTTAGGTGCAATTAGAGATGCAATATCATACATCTCTCCATATTTCAATATTCCTGGAATATAGTTATCTATACAATGTTTTATGGATAAAATGCTGTCTCTAAATGTATTTAAATATCCACTAATAACGGTAACTTTAATTCTATCATCAAGTGCAGATGTAAATAATGTGGTTGTACCTCCACCAGATATACCCATCATTCCAATCCTATCTTTATCAACATCATTTCTAGTCTCAAGATAATCTATAGTTTTAATAGCATCCCATACCCTTCTACCAATAGTCGTCTTACCAAGCATGAGACTCCACAATGTAAGCCACCAACATGAACTTGAACCAGGACCCATAGAAACATCTTTTTCCTCCCTTCTTTCCCCAAATCCAGATTGTTCGGGAGCAATAACTAGAAATCCATGTCTAACCAAACTTAATGCAAAATCCTTCTGATATCCCCTTGAAATAGGATTAACTCTATCCTCTCCATCCTCCCATATACCTACAACATCATTCTTACCATATCCATGTCCATGCATAGCTATTACTGCAGGCAACCTACCATCAACATTTTTAGGAATCAATACATATGCTGGAATAAGATTAAATCTATCACTCCAATACAAAACCTTTTCACGAACATATTCTTTAAACTCCTTTCTCTCAACAATTTTCGGAGAAAGAGGTCTAGACGGATAATCAAATCCACCTAAAAGATCTATAAGCTTCTCCCTAAACCTCCTCCTCCAATCCCTCCACTCCTCAATACTCTTGGCCCTAAAACCATATATCCTCCCAACATTCTCATAAACCCACTTATAGTAGGTCAAAGGCCTAAAAAACTCATCCAACCACACCACCAAAATATTTCAACATATCCAGATATAATAATATAACTAACAATAATCGAAATTTACCCAAATAGAAATATTAATATATATCTAAATCTAACAGTTAAGCATATTAATAATAATGTCTACAAATCCTTCTCTCAGCAAACATAAAGATGAGGGCTGGCTCTCCACCTTACATCGAGAAAAAGATATTGCTTTTAATACATTCTACTATAATTGGAGTCCATATGTTGTTCAGATAATACATAAAAATTGTTGGCTTAAAACCCTATTCAAAATAATATTGTATCCATTAATTAGAAGCCTACTGTTAGCGATAAACATTGTTCAGCCAATAATATTTCTAAACTAAACCAAGAACTAGCAGTATATTTAGCTGGAACAATAATATCAATACTTTTAGGAATAATATATATTGCTCCAATAGTCTCTCTATATCGGATTTGATATTCGAAGATATTTTAGGAAATCTATATATTTATAAATATTATCATTGATTATATGCATTGTTGTTCAATTTCTCTCCATATCTATACTCTTAACAATATTATTACTCAATTCTGCAGCTATAAACTATGTA
>CAZKAY010000048.1:11184-14754 GCA_964550975.1 uncultured Thermoproteales archaeon
TTAAATTAATCTATATATTACTGGTTCTACATCCTTCATAATACAATAGCCTATCAAAGTTTTCTCGAAAATAATTTTATTTTTTCTGAGTTTTATTAATAGATAATGTAAGGATAATATACTCTAAATGTTGATAGAAAAGTATAATTATAGGTTATGTATATGTATTGTTGCACATATAGGTGCATGCGATTTAAATGGGATATGAAGGAAAAAATGTAAAGGTAAACGATTTAAATCCAGGATCTAGGAATGTAAATTTGACCGTGAAAGTATTGTCTGTAGGAGAAGAGAGAGAGGTTACATCTCGAAGAGATGGAAGTAGACATAGAGTTGCAGATGCATTGGTTGGTGATGAGACTGGAACAGTTCTAATGACGTTATGGGATGAAAATATAGATAAGATAAGGGAGAAAGAAGACTCCGTGGTAGATATCAAGAATGGATATATAACTGTGTTTAGAGATTCTATGAGACTCTCAATTGGAAGATATGGCAGTATTGAGGATTCAAATAAAACTATTGAGGAGATAAATGAGGAAAACAATATTTCTGAGAAAAGGGTTGAAAGACCTAGATCCTATAGGAGAAGATTTTCGCGTAGAAAATATTAGGGAAATAAATTAAAATAGATATATATTTTATTTCTTTACATTTTAATAATAATTATCAGATTATTTATTCTATAATCTAAGCTTATAGGAGATCGGATTTTCTAGTAGATAAATTTATATATTAGTAAAATAAATTATCTAGTAGGTATCTATATGAAGAATCTTATTAAAGTGACTCGTAACTATCAGATTACTATTCCAGCCGATGTTAGAAGAAGACTCAATATTAGTGAGGGAGATTTTATTGAAATAGTTTACGATGAGTCTGAAGGTGTAGCTAAAATTATACCTGTTAAGAGAAAAAGAACTACTGTTAAACTTGGTAGAAAGATTAGTGTGGAGGAGATGGAGAAGATTATTGAGGAGGTTTTAAATGAAGTTACTTCCTGATACGAATGTTTTAATATATGAGACAGTAGAGGATTCTGATCATCATGAGGAGGTGTGTAGGATTTTGGATGAATGTTCAGAGATATTTATACCTTCTCTTATTATTCACGAATATTTTTGGGTAGCTTTAAGACTGGGAATAAATATTAAAATTGTATTGACAAAGATTGAGGAATATTTGGATGATCCAAGAACATATTATTTCATTGAGTCTTTAAATGTGTATAGAAATGCTGTTAATATGCTTTTAGAAGATGGTAAAGATTATCGGGAAATTAATGACTACATTATTCTTGCAGTTGCATATGGAGAGAAAATAGTTCTTGCAACATATGATGAAGATTTGAGGAGAGCGGCTATGCAGAGAGGAGTAAATGTTATTCCATGATTGAGTTCTTTAATTTTATTAGTCTAAAATATATATTTGTTTTGGGGAGATTATGGTTAGGAGTTTTTTTAAACCAATTATTCCTGATATTTCCAAATATAGTGTTATAGCCGAGCCTATAAAAAGTGAGGAATGGTATTGGGTTGGTGCTCCGTCTGCTCTATACGATGTTGATAGTGATGAGTTTTGGCTTGCATATAGGGTTAGGTCTAAAGAGGAAAGAGGGTTTAAACTAGTTTTAGCTGTTTCAAAGAATGGAGTAAATTTTAATTCAGTAAAAGTTTTTTATAAAAATGATGTAAATCTGTATTCATTTGAGAGGCCTAGTTTGGTTAAGGATCCATTTACAGGTAGATTTAGACTATATTTGTCTGGAGATGTTGGAAAGGGTTGGAGAATATTTGTTTTAGATGATGTAGATGATCCTAGAGACTTTGATATATCTACGTTGAAAATAGTGTTGTCTCCATCTTCTAATGCTAGGGATAATAGGTCTGTAAAGGATCCATATGTATTTACAGTTGGAGGACTATACTTTATGTATTATATTGGTGCTGGAGTTAGGGAGGAAATGTATGGAGCATATTCATACAATGGTTTAGACTGGAACAAGTTTGAGGAGAACCCTATATTGGAGCAGGGTGGATGGCATAACTATTATACTAGGCCTTCAAACATATTGAATTTAGACGGAGTATTCCAAGTATTCTATGAGGGTTCGAATAAAGACTGGTATCAACCAGTATTTAATATACAGACTGGATATGGAATCTCATTTGATTTAAGAAAAATATATGAAGTAACCTTAGATAAACCCTTATTATCCTCACCTACAGGTAATCTTTATGAAACAATCCGATACATGGATAGCGTAATTGTAGACGATAAAATTTACTTCTACTACGAGGCTGCTAGAAGGGATAATTCATTCGAGCTCAGAGTATCGGTTCAAAAGGTGGATTTATGAAGATATATATTTTATGCGACGACTATGCTGGATATGATAGTAGATTTCTAGCCCAACATGGTATCTCAATACTAATAGATAATAACGTAAATAGAATTTTATTCGATACTGCCCAGTCCTCAGACATAGTATTGAAGAATATGAAGGTATTAAATATTGATCCAAACAGTATAGATTTAATTTTCCTATCTCACTGTCACTATGATCATACAGGTGGATTATATGGAATACTCAGTAAAATTGATGGAAAGACTCCAATTATAGCTCATCCAACAATTTTTAGAAAAAACCTGTATTATAAGCCGATTTTAAGAAATGTAGGTATACCGTATACTAGGAGTGAGCTGGAAAATGTTGGTGGAGAATTTATTTTAACTAAAAGTTTTGTAAAGATAGCTGAAAACATATATTCTACTGGAGAAGTTGAGAGGAACCCGGTATATGAGGGTGAGAAATTTACTTATACCCTGATTGATGGAAAGATTGTGCAAGATAACATGTTGGACGACATGTCTATAATAATTAGATTTGATGATGGTATTGGAATTATAACTGGATGCTCCCATGCAGGCATAATAAATATAGTTGAACACTCCATTAAAAAGACGGGTTTCGATAGGATTAAAATGATTGTAGGAGGCCTGCATTTAATAAACATGGATGAGAAAAAAGTTTTAAGTATCGCAAGAAAACTTAAATCAATGAATGTTGAGAAGATATATGCTGGGCACTGTACAGGAATATATTCCCACCATATATTCAAAAAGGTTTTCGGCAAAAACTACCATATACTATATTCCGGAAAAATAATAGATTAATTTAATGGGCTAAATCTATATTAGTATTCTCTAGCTAGATATTAATAATACTTAAAACAGTAAACTCTTCAGATTTCAGAAATGTTTATAAATATTTGGAATTATTTAGTTTTGGGGTTTGGATGGATTCTTTGAAGGAGGAGTTTTTAAGGCTTTTGGAAAAGGATATGGAGTTTAGATATGCTGTTGCAGGCAGACTGGGAATACTCGAAGTACTGAGAAAACTAGACACCATAGCAGAAGAACAGACAAAAATATGGAAGGAAATTGAAAAGCTTAGGGAAGAGCAGACTAAGATATGGATGGAGATAGGGAAGCTTAGAGAGGAGCAGACTAGGATTTGGAGGGAGATTGAGAGGTTGAGGAGGGATATGGTGGAGGGTTTTAGCTTGG
>CAZKAY010000049.1:0-14246 GCA_964550975.1 uncultured Thermoproteales archaeon
ATTTAGATCATATAGAATATTCTTATCCATATCCGATACAATAAAAATATTTGCTTTTAATAATATTCTTGCAAGTATTTGTGCCTGCCATTGATCCCTTATAGGTTCGTTTCTTTTAATATAGTCTAAAACCTTCTCTGGAAAACTATTTTCTTTAAATAAATTATAGAAATCTCTATGTCCACCCAATCCATCCCTACATTCAGATACAATTATAATTACACCGCCATTTTTTACGACAATTTCACCTGTAGCCATACCCTTTACAGTTTGATATATATTTCTATCTAGAGGATAGCCTCCATTTGTAGTTATAACTATATCAGCTTGTTCCTTAAATTGTATTTTAACATATCTATCTAGAAATTTTACTCCCATTCTATGTGCATCAATAGGATTTCCAGAAAATACTCCAGTAATATTTTTTTCTTTATTTAATGTTATATTAATAATAAAATCTAAACCTGCTAATGCTTGAAACTCATCTATATCTCTCCTAATAATATTTCTTTCAAGTAACCCATATTTGGAATATTTGTCTCCAATCATTTTATAGCTATGATTTTTAAATATGGCTTCTATACCAGCTACACCGGGTAAAATAGATTTTCCGCCTCCAGAGTATCCTGCAAAGAAGTGGGGTTCAATTACGCCTAAGCCGATCTTCAAATCACTCTCATATACATTTTTATTAAAGATTAGAGGAGTATCGTAGCTTGTTTTTTTATTTAAATTAACTTGATCCTCATCATTGTCAGATATATGATTAATAGTATTATATATATAATATATATTTTTACCAATCAATTCGATGATTTCATCTTTATTCATAGGTTTATGTAATCCATTCGCAATAATGATATCAATATATTGATCCTTGCCATTTTTTTCAATATACTTTAAAATTACGGGTAAAATTATTTTTGCCGGAAAAGCTCTAGTCTTATCGGGTATAATCAATGAAATTTTATGAGACTTTTTTATAAGCTTTGATAACGGTGGAGAGGAAATAGGTTTTTCAAGAGAATTAATTATACTCTCTTCTAATATCCTTATCTTTGAAATATTTTTAGGATATAATATTTCTCCGATATTAGAATCTATCTGTATAAAAGTTTTTCCATATGGGAGATTTATATCCATTCTTTTTCAACTTCCTTTATGATATTAAAATGGGGGTCGTCTGATAATATTTTTGCTCCATATCTTTTAGCAATTGAAGCAATTATACAGTCTCCTATCGGAATATTCTCATACTTGCACTTTAGAATACCCGCTTCTTTAGCTATTTCTGGAGTTAAATACGCTATATTAAATCCAACCTGTAGCAAGAAGTGATATCTAGCCTCGGCTTCATCTATTCCTCGTCGTTTACAAGTAATTTTAATTATCTCACTTATAACAATTGTAGGAAGAATACCCTTATTTCTACTAACTAATTCTCTAAACTTACGAATAATTTTTTCCTTAACCCTTTTATCCTTGGTATAAAAGTATTCTACTAGAAATCTGGTATCCACGACAGTTTTCATTTAATATTCCTCTCTCATTTTTTCAATTTCTCTTTTTATTTCATTGACATCTCCATATTCAGAATCGATGCCAGCCATTTCCTCTATTCTCGGAATTTTTCTAAACAATATACCATTTTCTACAATTTCTACTAATAATTTATCTCCAACTCTTATATTATATTTCTTTCTAATTTCTATTGGAATAGTGGTCTGTCCTCTGCGTGTAACCTTAACTATCCATGTCATCTTTATCCTATCCTAATATAAAATTCCTACTATTTAAATATATTCCTATCATTTAAATTCATCCAGATTTTCTCTGCGATATCTACAAGCTCAGGTATCGATAGCATATATATCCTCTTATATAATATATTTGAATCCATGCTTTCAATCAATTTTCCATAAGAATATTTTTTAATATGTTTAGGAAGATAATGTTTCAAAACTTTTCTTAGCATTTTTCTTCTAAACATAAACAGTATTGAAACTATTTTAAAGAAGAATTCCTCTGGAACATCTAGATCATATTTCTTAAGAGGTGTTAAAGATAAAATTATTGAATCAACTTCCGGTTCTGGATAAAAACTCTTAGGAGGAAGAGTTCTCAATATATCTATTCTACAGTAGAATTGTGCTAAAACTGTAAGTCTACTATAATCTTTTGAACCAGGTTCTGCAGCCATTCTTAATCCAAATTCTTTTTGTAATCCAAGTATTGCTTTACTGAACTTATATTCCTTAACAATTTTTTCAATTATTAGAGATGAGATATTATAAGGAATATTTGATACAATTTTATCTATATTAATCGGCTTAAGTTTTAAGAAATCCATATTAATTATTTCAACATTATTATATTCTTCTAAAACCATATTAAGTATAGGTATCAATCTGTAGTCAATCTCAATAGCCGTAACTTTTTTAGCCTTAGATGCAATAAACTTTGTTAGTGTTCCTAGACCAGCTCCAATCTCCAATACAATATCGCTTTCACTAATATTTTCTAGAAATATTTTTATGGCATCTGGATCAACTATAAAATTTTGACTAAATCTTTTAAACGGTTTTACACCAAACATTTTAAGTAGATCCATCGTATCGTTAAGTAGATCCCTTCTACTGAGGGTATTAAAAAATTTTTTCACATTTTTCCCCAACAATTATTATTCGAGGACTATCTATACTATATTTGTTCCCCCTATAGTCTCCATATATTTTTAAAATTCTTAAGCCAACCTTTCTAAGCATTTTTGCTAATTCATATACACTATAAATTTTCAGTGAAAAAGTTTTTTCAACAATCTTTTTAGAGTTTCTGTAAAATATTCTTTTAACAACAACTCTATCGTCCATATAGTTGAGAAATCCTTCTTCTAAAATCATATATCCCCCAGCATTATACCAATTTTTCATAACATTATTTCTATGAAGATATATTGAATAAACTCTAATCTTATTCCAGATATCAATTAATATTTTACCTTTTCTTTTCAATGCATTAAATATATTCTCTAGCACGATCATATTTTCTTCGTCACTAAAATAGCCAAACGTAGTATAAAACATATATATTCCATCAAATCTTTCTTCAAAAAACATTTTACGCATATCTCCTCTAATAAAATCTATCTCTACATTAAATTTTTTACATCTTTCTTTAGCTCTTTTTAATAGATAATCACTTAAATCAAATCCAACGACACTATAACCCCATTTAGCTAAATATACAGCATGTCTAGCATAACCACAACCAAGGTCAAGTATACTTGAACCTTTAGGCAGATTTAGAGCAGATATAATAAACTTGTTTTCTCTAATATTTCTGTCTTCAGGCTCTGTCTCAATATATGTCTCATAATAATATTTGTCAAAGAACTCTTTAAACCATTGTCTCAATAAACTCCCCAATAGATTTATACTATATAAATATATAATTATTAGGTGAAACTATGAATATTGTTCCACAAAAAATTTTCTCAGGAAGAAGGTTTATAAAAATAGCTTTAAATCCTCCTAATTTTAATCCAGGGTCTTGGTGTGGTGCAGGAAAAATATGGCTAGACGAGGAAAATAGTGAATATTGGTTAACGAGTAGGCCTAGAGAAGGTGAAGTAAAAAGAGGATATGCGGTAGAAATATATAGGTCAAACAATGGTTTAGATTATAGTCTCGTAAACTGGATTACTAAGGAAGAGCTTTCTGAAATGATTGGAAGAACTGTGCAAAGCATTGAAAATCAGCAGTTACTTAGAGACCCGTTAACTGGAAAATATCATCTCTATTTATCTATAGACGTTTTTCAGGAAAATATTGCTGGAAGAGTCGATAAAATATATGCATCAAAATGGGAAACATACTTATTAACTGCAGATGATCCAAGGGATTTGTGGAATCCATATGGATTTGTGCTTAGAGGAGACCAGGAATACGATAGTGGAGAGTCAAGGGATTGTAGTATAAATATTATAGATGGATTATATTTCTGTCTATATAAAGCTAGACCTGCAGGCAAAAGTAGGGTTAATACAGCTTTAGCCGTGAGCTCTGATGGAAAATCTTGGAGAAAACTTGGATTACTAAGTATAGATGGAGAAAGACAACCAGAATACTTTCTATTGAATGGATCAATTTTCCCGAGCTCTCTTGGACCAATGTTTATAGGTATGCAGGCAACAGAAGTCGTTAAAGGTGCGGCTTTATCGAAGGAGTTCGCAGCCTATATTATCAATTATAGAGAGCTAAAACTAGAAAAAATTTTCATCGGAAAATGGATCCCATCTTCCAGATACGAGCATCCAGAATATCCTATACATACCTACACAACACTAACATATGATTCTTTAAATGATAGATGGATGCTCTTTGTAGAGGCTGTTGACCCAACTAAAAGCCTTGAACCTGGACTAAATACGGAGGTTGATAGAGTATTACTATATTTTTCAAAGTGAGTGTGATGGGGAAAATAAATTTCGGCATTGTTGGGATAGGAAGGAGAGGTTTAGGGCATCTTAATACTTTAAAAAGATTTAAGAACATTGAAGTTACATCGGTATGCGATATTGATGAAAGAAAGCTTAGAGAAGTTTCTGAAAAATATGGTGTAAAACCATATAAAGATATAGATGAAATGCTTAGGAAAGAGAAGCTTAATGCAGTTGCGATATGTACTCCTACACCACTACATGTATCTCAGACAGTAAAATGTATAGAGAATGGGTTAGATGTAATGCTTGAAAAACCTATTTCGCTGAGGATAGATGAAGTAAAATATCTTTTAAAGAAAATATCTGAATCAAAACAGATAGTCGCCGTATCTTTTCAGTCAAGATATATGAGAATAGTTGAGATAGCTAAGAATAATATTGATAAAACATTATCAATGTTAGATGGATATTGGTACTGGACTACACCTATAATTAAATGGATTAGGGATAGAAACCTCGGAGGCGGACAAATGGTTGACCAAGCAATACACCTAATCGACCTATATAGATTTTTCGCTGGTGAGATAAGTGAAGTACATGCATACTATACTGAGAGGGGTAGAGATACAGATATAGATCGTAGAGAAGGATTCAATAACTGGTCAAGTTATGTAGCTATATTTAAATTTAAAAACAATGTTGTTGGAAGTATAAGTTCAACCTATGCTCTATATCCTAGAATATTCAGAAAGGGATTTGAATATCCGGTATTAATAGACATTATATGTAGAGAGAAATTGATAAGATATATTCATGGATATAAATTGAAAATATATGAGAGAAATAAGACGACAAAGATTTTTAAAGAATATGGAAATGCAACATATAAAATGTATAGAAAATTTATACAATCAATAATGACTAGAGATGACAGTATTCTGCCTACAAGATACAGTGACTCATATAGGACGATGATGGTTTCACTGGCTGCAAATCAGTCGGCTATAAGTGGAGAAAAAATAAAGATAGAGTATTAGATTTTAGCTAAAACATTTAAAACTATTTCTCCAGCCCTTTTCTCCAAAACACTTCTTTTCTCTTCCTTAATCGTAGATCCAGTTGCAAGATTATCTATTATAAGTAATGCTGCACCACTTCTAAAACCTTTAAGCCAACTTAGTGTAAAGAGCGTTGCACATTCCATTTCAACAGCGATAATATTTTGTCTAACCCACTTCCTTGAATATTCTTCTTCAGAATGAAATGCATCGCTTGAAGCAACAATACCTCTCCACACATTAAATTCATTTTCTTTAAAAAATTTCTCTAACATTAAAACTATTTCTGGATCAGCTACAGCTGGAAATATGGTGTCACCCACATACATTTCTATAGTACCTCCACCTATGTGAGCAGCTCCAACAGGGATAACTATATCTCCTGGCTCTATTTTTCTTTTTAAACCACCGGAAGTTCCAAGTCTAATAATAATTCTTGCACCCAACATATACAGTTCCTCAAAGACTATTGCTGCAGAAGGAGCACCAATACCATGGCAGGCAATACTTATCTTACTATCATTATAGTATCCGGTATAAACAAGATAACCTCTATGTTCATTTACAAGTCTAGGTTTATCTAAAAGTCTTGAGAGTTTTTTAACTCTTTCAGGATCACCTGCCACAAGAACTTTATCGGAAATATCCTCGGGTTTAGCTAAAATATGATACGGCTTTAGAGCTAAAACATGTTTAAAATCAACCATAATAGAAAGTATTTCCAGCATATAAATAAACTTTATGAAGACTAAACAATCTATAAGACCATTGATTATCTTATCATTATAAAGAAAGATGCCTCTAATTATAGCTCCAGCCAATAGTATAGTTCGATTATTAGTTTACTATGCTTAATCTTCTAAACAAATTTGTATGGAGATTTTTATCTATAACTTTTTCTGGTTAATCAAATAACTATATATTTTCTATTGATAATCGTTATTAGTTAGACTTATATATGAGGCTTATTTTAGAGTATTGGTGATTTACTTGAGAAAGGGTAAGTTCGAAGTATATAAGGATAAAAGTGGACAGTTTCGTTTTAGATTAGTTGCACCTAATGGAGAGATAATTGCTACAAGTGAGGCATATACAACTAAACAAAAATGCTTACAGGGAGTCGAATCTGTCAAAAAATATGCATCTGATGCCGAGGTAGTTGACCTAACTGAATAAGTTAAATATATTTTGTAACTATTTTTATAATTTCTTTATGAACTATTTCTGGTAGAGGTGTACCATCAACCACATATGTGTTTTTAAAGAGGTCTTTTAACTCCAGATATCTTTTCCTAACTTTTTCAAGTTTTTCTTCAGTTTCAAACATTTCTATACCGAATCTTGATTTCCGAATCCTCTCTATACATATTTTTCCCGGGACGTCGAGGATAAACATTATATCTGGCTTAGGAAAAAGTTCATTTATCTTCAAAAGCCATTCAATGCTTAACCCATTTATAGATTCATATACAAGTGTAGATAAAGTGTATCTATCACTGATAACTGTAACACCTCTATTCAATAAGGGCTCTATTTCTATTTCAACATGATGAGAGCGATCTGCAGCAAACAGTAATGCAAGGGTCCTAATACTAACCTTTAATTCCCCGCGGAGAATTGAACGAATAATACCCCCAATAACATTATTTGTAGGCTCCTTGGTAAGTTTAACCTTAAATCCATTCATTTCAAACCAATCAGCAAGCATCTCAGCCTGAGTGGTTTGACCCGACCCATCCGGGCCCTCAAAAACTATGAACAATCCCTTCTTCATAGAAATCAATACTATAGTAGATTAAACAATACTTAAAGATAATTGTTAAAACATAGGTTACCTCAATACAATATCTATACCTACTAGACACAAAATCATAAATCCTAGCCAGCATAAGAAGATTCTTTTACTATTATATAATGAAAATTATTTTAGAACATGCTTAACTTCCATTTTAAGAAATTATCTCCATATTCTTCTTACCCATTTTATTTTATCAAAATCTTTATCATTTGAATATATTTCTCTTATATCATATTTTTTCATAATCTCTATTGTTAATGCATCTACAAAGTCTAATCCATATTTTTTAACATAATCCAAAGAGTTAATCATGTCTATCCAGGATACATATACTTTTATCATCGTTATATAAGAATTTACAGCTGTCAAAAATGTTTCGATCTCCCTCTTCCTATTATTATATTCCAGCCAATCTATAACCTCTTGTATTATTACCGTGGTAACTATAGCTTCTTCTCCATCCTCTATTCTCTTCAATATTTTCTTAGAAATCTCATAATCTTTCTTAGGAGATTTTATAAGAGTATATATAAATACGTTTGCATCCACAAATTTCATAGTCTAGACCTCGATATTTTTCTTTCAATCCTCTTTGAAGAGGATTTCTTCAACTCCTCTTTAATAGAAGTTTCTATCACGATATCTTCTAAGAGGCCATCAAGAGCTTCTGTTGGATTAACAATAGTTCTAGGTGGAAGAATGATTATACGTCCACCCACAACTTTAAGAGTTAGTATATCACCTTCCTTTATTCCGAGCATTCTCCTAATCTTAATTGGAATAGTTATTTTACCTTTTTGGAGAACCTTAATTGAAAAATCCAATTAGATCACCCAAATATATAACATTAATAAAAACTATATAAATGTTATCTAAACTCATAAATTTCTATCAATATTTCTTCTTTTCATGTGGAAGTATTTTATCATGTGGAGGAAGTTTTCTGTATTTGTGTTTGCAGATATGTTTGCTGATGTTGAGAAAATATAGCCTCCATTTCTAGCTCCCTCTCTAATACATCTCTCAACTTCCCTTTCCACATCCTTTTTGTCTCCGAATTCTATTATTCTTGGATCGGCATTACCTATTAGACATATTTTGTCTCCAAAGTTTTCTTTAACCCATTTTAAACTCATTCCTGCAATTATATCTATTCCCTGATATCCATCTATACCTGCATCAACAATATCCTTAAGTAGTGGAGTAATATTTCCATCCGAATGCATTACAACATATGCACCCTTTTTATGAAATATATCACAATGTCTTTTTAAAGCAGGCTTAATAAATTTTCTAAACATTTTTGGAGACATCCATGGGCCATTCAGATTACCATAATCTACACATAATTGTATAGCATCTACACCTATATCTATAGCCCATTTTCCAATCTCTATTGCGGTCCTAGTATAGTAGTCAATTATAGTTTTAACTACATCAGGTCGCTTATACATCCATATCAATACATGTTTAAGAAAATTTGGATAGGATACTATTGGCCCCCATGTACCATCAGCATCAAATGATAGGAAAACTTTACCCTTAACCTTTTTTACAAGTTTTTCAAGAATATAGAAGATTGAGGAATCTATATCTATATCCATATCTCTATATTTCTTTAATACTTCATCTGGATCATATTTTACTGGCTCATTCATCCACCACATGGAATATCCAGTCCAAAGATATTTATGGCCATTTATAATCCACACATCATCAATCTTCTCTATATCTGAGGGAATATGAGTTACTGCACCTATAACTCTAATCCAATCTAAGCCAAGTTTTTTCTGAACCAATAAAATTTCCTCAACAATTTTATCATTAATTTTCTCTATATCAACATTCTTTTTCTTCATAAATGTGGAGAGAATTGTGGGAGAATTAAATAGAAATATTTTCTCTAAGGGTTTATTTAAAATATGGGATAAAATTATCGGCGGAATATGCATTTCATAGAGTGGAATAACATCTGAAATATCTAACTCAAATGCCTTTACAACTCTCTCCCAACTATTCATAAAATAATATTATGAAGAAAGGTATATAAAATTAAAATATTATATATGGCATAATTAAAATCATTATAGGGCTTAAGAAGATTCCAATCATTTTTAGCCAAAATTCAGGTCTATTCTTTATTGGAAAGAATTTTCAATAAAAAGTATAGGATCGATAAGACATATAACAACTGAAACATATAGGGCAAGGATCTTATTTATATCCAACTTCGACTTCTTTAATTTTCTTATGTTAGTGGACATATAGATCCACCACCTGCAGTACAAGTGTAGTATACATCACATAGATTCTAGCAAACATAACTCCAATCTGTCTAAATTTGACGAGAACGGCATTCTGGGCGATATTCAGATGTCGGAGAAACTGATGGTTTTCCAATAATCTTTGGAAAACGAAGATTAACTAATAATACTGAGATTAGAATTAATAATTTTTTCATATAGTTCACCTTATAATTGAACTAATTAATATTCACAAATATTAAGGAAGAAGTTATATATTTCCTTTCGATGGAGACTATTTGATAATTAGATGAGGCTTATAGCTATAATGAGTAATAAAACATCTGGAAGACAGAGATGACTGTCAATGTTAAAGCATTAAGGGATCTATATAATTTCCTTTTATGAGGGAAATATTTATAAATTGTTTCCCTCTTATTAATTATATGGAGGAAGATATTCATAATTATCTTATTACCAGAAAAAATGATATAAAGCTTTTAGATGTTAAAGAGAGATTGATAGAAATAAAGCCTACAAAGGATTTTATTTTCTCTATTATTGGGCCGAGAAGGTCTGGTAAAACTTATCTTCTCTATTTCTTCATTAAAGACATTAGTCTTTCGGATAGCGATTATCTCTTTGTGAACTTTGAGGAGATTGAAGGCAGGATAAGTGATTTTATAACCGCTCATCAAGAAATATATGGGAAATATCCAGAATATCTATTTTTAGACGAAATTCAAAGCCTAAAAAACTGGGAGAAGGAGGTTTATAGACTTTATGAGAGAAAAAGGTTTTATATTTTTCTAACCGGGTCTTCTTCTAAGCTTTTAAGTAAGGAGATTGCAACTCAACTGAGGGGTAGAAGTTTAACGATAAAAGTTTTTCCATTTTCCTTTAGAGAAGTTTTATTTATAAATAAATTGGCTAAAAAATTTTATAGCTACGAAGAGATTGGGAGAATTAGAAATTTACTATGGAATTGTATAAGGAATGGTTGCTTTCCAGATATAGTTCTTAGAAAAGTTGAGGCATCTAAATTTTTCTCTGAATATATAGACTTAGTAATATATAGGGATATCATGGAAAGATATGGCGTAAAAAATAGGGTTGCATTAGAATTTTTTATAAAAAATGCTATAGCTTCAAATTCATGTATATTTTCGATAAATAAAGTATATAATACTATGAAGTCTAGGCAGATTAAGGTTAGTAAGAATACATTATATGAGTTCCAAAAATTTTTGATGGATATAAATATGATTTTCTTTCTAAAAAAATATTCGAGAAGTATTAGGAAAATTGAATTATCTCTTCCAAAAACATATATTGTAGATAATGGATTATATACTTTCACTACATATAAGTATGAGAAAGGTATATTGATGGAAAGCTTTGTATTACAAGAATTGGTTAAAAGAGGCTATGAACCAAATATAAATATTTTTTATTTAAGAGATAATAATTATGAAATAGACTTTATAATAAAGAGAGGTTTAAATATAGAGCAGTTAATACAAGTAACATATGCTTCCGATAGGGATGAAATAGAGAGAAGAGAGATAAAAGCTCTAATAAAGGGGTCTAAATTACTTGGATGTAAAAATCTAACGCTAATTACATGGACCTATGAAGATAAGATGAAAGTCAACAATCGAATAATAAAGATAACCCCTCTATGGAAATGGCTATTAGAACAAAATAAGGATAAAGTATTTAGAAACCTATAGTTAAAATCAGCTATCCTATAGTTTATGAAAGATAAAGTTTAGCTAAGAGTTCTTTATCTTGAATAATTTTAAACCATATTTTAACCATTACTCCACAGAATTTTAAGTATAGACACTTAATACTATTGTTGACTATAAATACTACTATTAGATAGATGGTTTAATCTAATTCGTATTTATACATCGATACGTCCTTCACTATACCTCCGTATATCTAACTCTTATTAGTTTATCTATCTGGCAATAAGGATTAAATTATTTTCATCTTTAAATCATATTTTGCTTTTAAAATATTAGCGAAATATTTATCCCGAGTGCTCCAGATGCGTTTAGTTATGTTATTTAGTCTAAAGACAAGTTATTTTATTAATGAAGTCTACTTATATTAAATTGGTATGGTGAAATATTTGTTGGATATAGATAGACTTGTAAAGATGCATGAGAATTGGAGGATGAATCGATGTATAAATCTAATCCCCTCAGAAAATATTACTAGTGAAAGAGTTAGAAGATATTTGGCTTCGGATCTAGGTCATAGATATTCTCTTAAGGGAAGAGAGGTTCCAGAATTTTTATCGTCTGAGAATGAAAATTTTTACTGTGGGACAAAATATATTGAGGAAATTGAGAAGATAGGGGAAGACTTGGCTCAAAGGATTTTTAAATGTAGATACGCATTTCTACAGCCTCTTTCAGGACACATTGCTGGTATGATTGTGCTTGTAGCGCTTGCAAGGAGAGGAGATAGTATAATGTTTATTGATGTAAAGGATGGAGGGTATCCTGGATATACATATGTTTCCCAATATTTTGGATTAAAGGGAGAAACAATACCATTTGATTTAGGAAGATTTAATATAGAGTATGATAGGTTTGAAAAAGAGGTCTTTAAGGTTAAGCCTAAATTAGTTATATTGGGGGCTTCTTCAATCCTATTTCCATATAATTTAAAGCGAGTTAGAGAGACATGTGATAAAGTTGATGCATATATAGGTTATGATGCCTCCCATGTTTTAGGACTGATTGCTGGAAAAATGTTTCAACCAGATCCATTTAAAAATGGAGTAGATATTTTATTTGGAAGTACTCATAAAACATTTTTCGGCCCGCAAGGTGGAATGATTCTTACAGATAATGATGATATTGCCGAAAAAATTCTTAGAAATATGAAGCTGAAAATGCTGGATAATCCTCATTTAAATAGAATTGTAGGTCTGGTACAAGCATTATGGGAATTTTTGATGTATGGTGAAAAATATGCTAGACAGGTTGTATATAATGCAAAGGCTCTCGGAAAATATCTCGATGCAAACAATATACCTGTAAAATATGGGGAGCTGGGATATACTGAATCTCATCAAATATTGCTTAATATTGAGAAAATTGAGGAGAAGAGTGGTTTAAAATATTCTCAGATTGCAAGGAAAATGGAGGAAGCAAATATTATAATAGATTTAGGAGGGAGAATAGGAACTCAAGAGATTTCAAGGATAGGAATGAAAGAAAAAGATATGAAGCTTATAGCGAATCTTTTCTCAGAAATAGTTATTGAAAAGAAGAGTATAGATATTGTTAGAAAAAAAGTATTAAATATTAGGGGGAAATTTATAAAAATATGTTATTGCTAATCCACATGTAGTTATATTATGCATTAAAGAAGAAATATATTGTATTTCCTATACATAATATATGTTTAGTATTAAATTTTCTTCTTCCTGAGCAATTTTCACCGCAGTAATCCTTTTCATATTTTCACAAAATTCATCTCTAATTTTATCTTTAATTGACCTTATTAGAGAATGCTTTATTATCTCATCCTCATCATAATAGATTGCATATTTTTTGAGTAGTATTGTAGTCTTAAAACATTTTTCAGAAGATACTTTATTTGCTATCCTTAAGTTTTTCTCAACTTCTTTAGCCAATCTCTCTACATCTATATTTGGTATCTTCCATGAAGATAAGTTTATTATTTCTTTATTCTCATCTTCTATCTTGTATTTAAAGATATTAGCCTTATTTCTATTCCACGCCATGAGCCATTTTTCAACTGTTAGTATAGGTAGATGCTGATCTAAGATATAGAGCTTATTATTAATTTTTATACCACATGCCACATGTCTCAGAAAAATAACAAAATAAATTTTTTCTGCCGGATACAAGTTTAGAAGTAGAGACGCGGTAAGCTTAGCATAATCCTTGCACACACCCAATCTATATCGAAGTATTTTGCTCACAGGAAGGCTGTACTCAAAAGTATCATTAAAAATTTCGAAGAAAAATGAGATCTTCTTTTCTAATTTTAGATCTCTAAAGAATGGTTCATACCTTATATAAAGGGAAAATACAATCAATATAGTGCATCCTAAACAGCCTGCATAAAATAAGGTAAATGGTAATATACGCTGAGCTAAAATAGGGATTCTGAGAACAGCAGCTGTTATTAAATAGATCAGTGAAAAAGCTATTGAGAGAAAGGATATTCTAAGAAAATAACTGGCCATCATTACAATAAGAAAAAACATACCTATACCTATTATAATAGTTAAAAGGGATGTTAGATATTTTAAATAATAGAGCAGGGAAAGAAGAGGCGAAATTATCATTACTATAAGCATTAAAGAAATAGGAGTTATGATTTTTAAAGAAAGATCCATAGGGTATCTTAACCACCAAAATCTCATATTTTTCTTTTCCCATTCTAAAATATTTGTAAGTGTATCTTTATCAGAATCTCCTCTTAGTCTCTCTGCCAATTCCTTTACATCTCGATCCTTTATATCTTCCTCAGAAGGATAAAATTGACTTAACATAAGTTTGTCTAATAAGGTTATCTTACTGACGCGTATCCTATATACCTTCATGGCAATCAAAGAGAAGATTTTATTAAAACAAGTAATATATGCAAATACTAATTAAAAAATTTATCTAATTTTTTTAGATATATGAATTTTAAAATAAAGATTTTATAAT
>CAZKAY010000049.1:14256-14675 GCA_964550975.1 uncultured Thermoproteales archaeon
ATTATTTAAATGATGGCATTATTTTTTCAGCGAATTCTCTTAGTTGTTTAAAATCAGGAGGACCTCTAAATGATAATATGAATTCACTTACCCCTAGATCAATGTATTTTTGAAATGAATCTATTATTTTATCATATGTACCTATAAATGGCCAATTCGATACTTCTTTGAAAGACTTGCCTGTCTGAATAAACTCCTCGACTTGTTTAAATCTATCTTTCACAACACTCATATTTTCACCGATGATGATTCTCAGAGAATGAGTCTTAATTATTTCATTAAAATTTCTACCAATATTTTCACAATGGTTATATAATACCTCAAGCTTATGTTCATATATTTCAGGGGTTCCTCCAAATAGATCCCATTTGTTTGCGTGTTTTGCTGCTACTTTTAGTGTGTATTTTTCTCCTCCGCCT
>CAZKAY010000050.1:0-14537 GCA_964550975.1 uncultured Thermoproteales archaeon
CAATAATACCTATGGCTATTGATGGATTAACACAGCTATTTAAATTAAGGGAGAGCAATAATTTAATTAGATTTGTAACTGGAAGTTTCTCGGGAATATCTATCGCATTTATTTTATTATATTTAATTTTATACTTACTCGATAAAATAGATGCCAATATATATCTCTATAATTGGAGCGAGACTAAATACTTTTTAAAATATTTATTAATAGCATTTATAATAAGTGTATCGATAATATCGATATCTCTTTCAATACAAAGTATTTATACATTTCTAATTCTATCAACCTTTATAACAATATATGCATTAATACATAATATAGTTATACCTATTTCATTACTCTATCTAGTAATTAGATACTTTAAGGGGGAGATATTCCAATGATAATTATTGGAATAGATCTTGCGGGAAGCACTAGACGCAAAACCGGTATATGTATATTGAATAACAGACTTATTGCTAAGACGAGTATAGTTTATACAGATAATGAAATAATAGAGTTGGTGGAGAGAGTTAAACCAGATTTAATTGCAATAGATGCTCCCTTAAGTCTCCCATATGGTAGGAAAAGTCTAGATAAAAAATGTGATATACATTTTAGAGAATGTGATAAAATGCTTTTAAAGATGGGTATAAAATTCTTTCCAATAACTTTAGGACCAATGCGTATGCTTACGAAAAGAGGAATTAAGTTAAAAAATATCTTAGAGGCAAAGGGATATAATGTTATCGAGGTTTATCCTGGTGGGGCTCAAGATATATTAGATATACCTAGGAAGTCACATGGACTTAATAGGCTTAAAGAGGGTTTAGAAAAACTGGGAATAAAGGGTATATGTGAAAAAGTTACTGGAGACGAGTTAGACGCTGTAACGGCAGCATATGTTGGATACCTATTTCTTAGGAAAAAAGCTTTACTGCTTAGTGGAAGGGATGGATGCATAGTAATGCCAAGATATAAATAATCATAGTAGCTAATTATTAGTAGATATTTATGCTATCCTCCAGAGAAAGAGTTAGGTTGACATTCTCTTTCCAAGAACCTGATAGGATACCATTGTTTGAACAGTCTATTGCCCCTAATGTTGCTTCAGAAATTTTAGGAAGAAATGCCTATACTGGTTGGTGTGGTAATGGTCATTATCAGATTGTAAGGGCTTTAATTGAAGATAAGAGAGATTTTATTGTAAAAAAGATTTTTAAAGACGTATTAGATTTATATCTAAGATTGGATCTAGACATAGTTAGACCACCCTTAGCTCCATCAATCGATAGTAAGGGGCCCTCGAAAATAATAGATAAATATACATTTTTCTACGAAGATGAGAATACAGGTAATTGGTATATTTATAGATATAATCCTCTATCAATGGAGTATATGCTTATTGATTCTAGTATTAGGAGGGAGGGAGCAAAAGCCATAGTTAGAGTAGTGGAATATTTGGAGGAAGAGCCTCCATCCATAGATGAGAGCGTATTCGAAATATTTGATTTAATTTATGATGAGCTTGGAGATCAGAAATGCTTTGCAGGATATGGTGGAATAGGAATTCCAATGGAGATTCAATGGATCAAGCTTCTCATAACAGATTTAAATATTGTAGAACGCTATCTAGATCAGCAACTTAAAAGAACTTTACTATTTATCGAGAAATGTAGAAGACATGGAGCTGATTTTATTTTAGGGGGAGGAGATCTTGCAGGCACTACTGGCCCAATATATTCTCCAAAACTTTTTAGAAAAATAATACTACCAAGATTGAGGAAGATAGTAGATTTTTGTCATAAATATGGATTAAAATATATTTTCAGAACTGATGGAAATATATGGCCTATAGCTAAAGAACTTTTTATCGAATCAAGGGTTGATGGTTATGGCGAGATAGATGCACAGGCAGGTATGAGGTTAGATGAATTAAGGAAAAATTTTCCTAACCTAATTTTATGGGGGAATGTGGATTGTGCCAATACACTTGTATTTGGCCCTGAGGAGAAGGTTGTATTCGAAACAATTCAAAATATTATTTGGGGTGGTCCTGGAGGAGGCTATATACTGGGTTCATCAAATACTATTCATCCAAATGTTAAGGCAAAATATTTTATAACAATGCTTAACACAGCTAAGAAATATGGAAGATATCCTATAAATAGAAATCTATTACATAATATGATAAAGAATATTTATTATTTATAAATAAATTTAATACCGATGAATATGTTGAGAAAGCCTGTTTTTTGGTATCATGTTCCAGCTTCAATGAATATATCGTTTATAAATAAATGTGTTGATAAAGCTGTGAAAATAGGATATGATGTAATTTCATGCCAGGATCATCTTATAGTAACTGGAGAAGCCAGAGGATGTGTTCCAGAATCTCTAACATTTCTTACAGCGGTATCTATAAAATATGATGTAAAGGTATGTCCATTAACTCTATGTAGTTTATTTAGAAATCCTGCACTTGTTGCAAAAACTATAGCTACTATGGATCAACTTTCAAACGGTAGGGCTATGTTAGCAATAGGTGCTTGCTGGTGTAAAGAAGAATTTGAGGCATATGGATATAAGTTTGATGATAATAAGACTAGGGTTGACAAAACATTGGAAGTGATAAAGATAATTAAAAAGCTTTGGACTGAGGAAAAAGTAAATTATAATGGTAAATTTTGGAAGATAGAGAACTGTATTCTCACACCTAAACCTGTTCAAAAACCCTATCCATTCTTATGGAATGGTGGAAATGGGCCTAGAATGATGAGGATAGCAGCCAAACATTGTGATGGATGGATAAATGCTATAAGAGATGTAAATAAATATAGGGAGAAAATAAACTATATAAAGAGATATCTAAAAAGGACATCGAATAAATTTAAGTTTGGAAATGTAATATACATACATAAAGGTAAAGACGATCCTTCAGAAATAATAGAGCTGGTAGACAAATTCTTGAAAATAGGTGTTGATAACATAATCTTTTATATGATTCCACATAAAGATAACCTAGAGCTATTAGAACGATTCAGTAAGGTTATAGAATACTGGAAGAAAAAACAATGTTATGATATTTAGTATAGTAGTATTTAAGTAGCCTTTATTATTATAATCGTTGAAGTAGCTAATCCTATAAATATACCCTCTCGACCATAATTCTTGCTACAATCAAAGCCTATTATTGTTCATCATTTTTCCGAATTTTAGGTGCAATATATTTGTTTATAATAGTTTCTATTAAAGTTGGTATTACCAATGCGAATAAGTGTAGGTTCAGATTAAAGTACTATAGGGAGAATGAGATTTAGGAAATTACAACGAAACTAATTTTCCTATATCTATTTATTGTAGCTTGGTTTTCTAAAAAATATATATTATAATCGTCTAGGCAGTTTAATGGTAAAGCTAACCAGGTTCCAATTAATGTTGAACGTAAATGTGCATAGGCGTTCCCGGGATGCGTCCACCCATAAACTGAGATAAGATCCCATAAATCTTTTTCAAAGGTCTTTTTAATGCTTTCATCCTTTGGTAGTCTAAGCAGCCCACCTGTAGAACCTTTTACCGATAATATTATAATGCCCTTCCTATCATGTAGATATTTACTTAAATATGGATTTAAATTAAAGAGTTTATTTGGACCATACGTTTTTATAGAGAAATCTCCACTATAATTTTTCATTTAATCACCATTAACTTAACTTTTCTATTCCCTCTTTCTCTATTAAAGTCTACTAATACTATCTGTTGAAATGAGCCTAATGGAATAGAACTATTTATTATTGGTAAAATTATCATCGGTTTTAAAAGTGAGGCTTTAACATAATCATTTTCACATTTCAGTTGAGATAAAAGTTTCTTTAAATCATTTAATAGACGATATTCATATTCAATCGTAATTATAGAGCATAACTTGTCTTCACAATATATTCCTAGCAAACCATTATCTATACTATTTTCCTTCAAAATTTTTTTAACAGCCTGAGTTATATCAATCATATCCAAATATCCGTTACTTTCTACAGTTATTTCTTCGATATACATATATTATCCCATCAGTAAAATATTTGTGATTAACTAACTATAATTATTGGAGATATATATGACTATATTTAAATCAAATATATATAAAAAGATTGAGGAGGTAGTTATTGATAAAAATGTCGGTGCAGGTATAGCTAAGCTTGTAGAGGGAGAGAATTTAAGCATGCATATTGCAATGGTTTCCAATAAACTTAAACCTCATTACCATAAGGAGAGGGATGAAATATATTTTATAATTAGGGGTAAGGGTATAATTAAAATCAATGAGGAGGAAATTGAAGTAAAGGAAGGTGATGCTATACTTATCCCTAAGGGAAGCATACATAGCATTAGGCCTATAAATAAAGATATAGAATTTATATTTATATCTGCACCACCGTTTAATCCGGAGAAGGATAGATATATGATTGATTAAAAATCAACATATTTTAAAACTTTTTTAATATTTCTACCCATAATTTCCTCCAAAATTTTAGGTGTAATTTTTTCATATCTTCTTCTATACAATATTTCTCTAGCTATACTTGGACCTATTCCAGGAACCTTTACAATATTATAATATTTTTCATTGTTCAAATTTATTGGAAAGATATACCTATTTATCTCAGCATATTTTTTCTTTAAATTTCTAGCAGTTATAAGCATTTTATCTTCATTAAGCAATCTATTAAAATCTTTAATAGTGAATCCATAGTCTCTAATTAAATAAAATGCCTGATATAGAAGCTTTACGCGGGTCTTTGGACATGGATTATTTTTCTCCATAGGTGTTCCAGGAACAGGTCTAAACGGACTATAATATACTTTTCTTAATCCCATTTCCCTAACAAGTCTGAAAGTTGTCTCTAATATTTGTAGATCGTTTTCTCCAATCCCCACAATCATTTGCGTGGACACTCCATTTTTCAATAGACCCATAGATCTATAATCTTTCCACGCCAAAGAACAGTATTCTAACACTTTTAAAATATCATTTCTATAACTACCTTTGTCCGGAGCAATACTATAAAAAATGCTTGGATCAGGTGTTTCAATATTTACTCCTATCCTATCGACATACTTTATAGCTTCATATATAATCCATTTAGGTGTACCCGGCATAATTCTTAGATGAATGAATCCTTCAAAACCCCTTTTTCTAAGCCCTCTAACGACTTCAAGCTGGTCTTCAACAACTTTTTCAGGATCACTATATATAGATGATGATAAAAATAATCCTTTAATCTTACCCTTATTCCATAATTTTAGAGTTATCGAAATAAGTTTATCTTTATTCCATTTACCCCTATATATGTGACAATATTTTCTAAAAATACAATATCTACATTCATTTCTACATATACTTGAAAGCAATGTTTTAAACTCTGGATAAATCTTACCCCTACCCTTAGCTCTAAAAATATTTATACTGTCTATATCCCATTCGGCCATTCTAGATAAATTCACATATTTACCAAGATATTTATAAAGGGTATTATTCAGCATCTATATATTCTAATTAAATACATATTATTAAATATAGAGGTTAGAATTATGAGAAAGTTAAAATATAAAGATATAGGTTTATTTAAACAAATTGTGGGTAAAGGAGAGTATAAGGGTATTTTATTTATCAATGTCCACTACTACAGATCCGGCGAGTTTCATGAAGTTCATCAGCATACTGATAGAGAGGAGATATTCATATGTTTTAAGGGAAAGGGTAAAATTATATGTAATGGTGTTGAAGAAGACTTTTATGAGGGGGAGATAGCTATATTTGAACCGACAGAAAAACATGGATTTAAAGCGGATAGCGAGAATCCATTTGCATATATATGTATAGGAGTAAAAATATAGCTATTTTTTCTCCCAAACAACATTTTCCGGAAATATTTTCACAATATTATTTTTATTTTCTATATAGATGCAATTTAAGGGGAAGACTATTATCTCGGGCATAAATCCGAGGAGATCAACGATTATTTTAACTTTATCTTTCCACTCAGAAAATATTAAGTGATTTCTAAGAATATTATATTTATGTGCATTCATATCAATTTTCTTCTCCATAATAATCAACTATACTTAGATTAGATTAATACAAGAAATATATAAATATATCGAATTATAAGAAAATGCTATTATTCATGGAATATCTATATTTTTCTTAAAACTTTCCATAAAAATGCTGTATATCTATATACAAATATAGATATAATTAATCCTATCACCGCCTGTGCAATATTAAATGGAATTTCTGCAAATGCATAGTATCCTAATATAAATCGTTCATATATAAAGTATCCTAAAACCATTTCACATCCACCTAGCATTGTAGATAATGCTATCCATCCGATATCAGGATCTATATTTATCCCTATATAAAATATTATTAAACCAATAGATATGGATACAACTATCCAGAAAATTTCTGGAATATATAATGAGAATGTATTTTCAAATATCGAGGGAAGACTAAGTGTTATAGAAGCTTCTCCGGTATAGAAGCTTAATCCAATAAGTAAAATAATGACTGATATAATTATCGCTAAAAACAGTGTAAGTATTTTGTAATGTTTTTTCTTAAAAATATTTCGATTGGCTAAAAAGCCCACTATAAATCCTTCTATCCCCTTAATCACCAAGGTTGCTGGAGCATATATAAAATATCCTGTAACAATATCTGCAATAGCTGAACCAACACCCCCCGCAAATGCTCCAATATATGGTCCTAAGAGAAGGGCTGAAATATATACCATTGTTTCACCGATATTGAAATATCCTTTTGTGCTTGGAATATAGATTTGGAAAACCATCGTTGTTACAGCTACCAATGCTGTAAATATACCTGTATATGCAATTTTCCTCGAAACATTTTTACTCATATATTTCCCCCTTATATATCTCGGAGGAGAATATATATTTAATATTAAAGTCTTGAATATTAAATATTGGTAAATATGTATTATCTATGTGAAGATTGTGGGTTTAAACATAATGTTGATGGAATGTTGGCTAGATGTCCATATTGTGGAGGTAACCTAACCATATATAACGAGTTTCCGGAGTTTAGTGTTGAAAATCTCCCAGGGATATGGAGATATAGACGTTATTTTCCAAAACTTTTTAGAAACATTTTTTCATTAGGTGAGGGGCGTACACCTCTAATCCGTTCCTTTAGACTAAAATCTTATTTTAAGTTAAAAAATTTGTTTATAAAGGATGAGACTAGAAATCCTACTGGGTCATTTATAGATAGAGGGGCATCTATATTAATTTCTATTGCTGAAAGCTTTGGAGTTAAAAGATTTTATTGCGAAGCTAGAGGGAATCTTGCTGCATCTATATCTGCATATTCGAATTTAATTAAGGTAAAAACATATACAAGGCTTATTGAACCCATTGATAGAGGTAAATTATATCAAATACTATTGTATGGAGGTGAAATAGTTTCTGATGTGGTAGCAAAACCATTTTATCCAGTATTTCCTACAGATCCATTTTTAGTAGAAGGATATAAGACGATTTCATATGAATTGGTTGAAGATCGTATTGGAAGGATTGATGCGATAATTGTACCAATGGGTAGTGGATCTTTATTATTCTCTATATGGAAGGGATTTAAAGAACTCGTTGAAATGAATGTTATCGATAACTTACCTAGAATATATGGTGTCCAAGAATCTATATGTGCTCCTATAGTTAGAAGTTTTCATGGAAAGAGGATTAGTAAAGGGCATAGAGGTATAGCTATTGAAATAAATGACCCTAATCCGGGTAGAATGAAGGAAGCGATAAATGCGGTTAAAGATACTAATGGAGATATGGTTGAGGTAAATAGTATGCAGATTATCGAAGGTATAAAATTACTTGCGAGATTTGAAGGGATATTAGTTGAACCAGCTGGTGCCGCATCTATCGCAGCTTTAAAAATACTTTTAGATAGGGGTGAAATAGATTTTGATGAAAATATAGTTGTAATGGCAACTGGTGCTGGATTAAAGGGGCCTAAAACACTGCTAAAAATTTTGTCTGGATATAAGGGGTTTAGGAGAAATAGTATGAAGATAAATATATTGAAGATTTTGGCCGATAAGTCTATGCATCCATATTCTGTATGGAAGAAGCTTTCAGAAAAAGGTTTTACTATATCTAAGACAGCTATATATCAGCATCTAAATGATTTAGAGAGACTTGGCTATGTTTCTAGTAAGTTTAGTGATGGTAGAAAAATATTCTATCTAACGTCTAAAGGATTATCTTTAATAAAGTCAACAAAATAATGAGAAGAGGTGGGATAATGAAGATTGGTTTTTATAAGTCTTGTATTACTCCGTCTATAGGGACTCCTATGGCTGGATATGCTGCCAGAAGGGATGTTTCAAAGGGAGTTCATGATGATCTATATGCAAGAGCTATAAGTATAGATGATGGAAATGATAAATGGGTTATTGTCTCACTAGATCTTGCTAGAATTGACAGACCTTTAAGAAATCGTATAGCAGATTATGTTTCAAGGAAAACTGATATTGATAAGAGAAATATAATTATATGTGCAACTCATACACATTCGGGTCCAGATATAGGGGGATATTTTTCCGAATATGATGAATATTTATTTGAATTTACTGTGAGAAAGGTTGCTGGAACAATATTAGCATCTCTTGAAAACATGTTTGAAGTTGAAATTAAATATAATAGGGGATTTATAGAGGGAATATCTATAAATCGGAGGGCTCCGTTAACTGCGCCTATAGATCCAGAGGTTTATGCAATTTTATTTAAAGGCGGTAATAAGAGTATAGTTTTATCAAACTTTACGTGTCATCCAACTATTTTAAGCTCTAAAAATCTATTTTTCTCCGCGGATTATCCCGGAGAGTTAAATAAGTATGTAGAGTATCTTCTAAACAGCCATTCTATATTTTTTAATGGAACTGCAGGAGATATAAATCCACTTACTCCCTCAACTAAGATAATTGGTGGAAAATATAATAGGGGATTAGGGACTTTTTTAGAAGTAGAATGGATGGGGAAAATACTTGCATGTGAGGTTGTTAAAAATATTTTACTTTCAAGAGAGGAGAAGATAGATATAACTTATACTTCTAATAGAATTTCTGTTAAAACATTACTGCCTAATAATCTTATCTCAGCAAAAATTTTACTTGATGATGCTAAGAATGCTTTAAATGAAGCTCTAGAGAGAAATGATTTTGATATGGAGATGAAGGCTAGACTAGATTTATGGAGAGCAAGAAGAATAATAAGGTTATATAAAATATATGGATACGATACTATGGATATAGAAATAAAGGTTTTAGGATTTAATAAAAATCTTTCATTAGTATTTCTACCCGGAGAAGTATTGGTTGAACTTGGCTTAAAAATTAAGAAAAAATCTCCATTTAAAAACACTATTATAATAGGGTATTCAAACGAATATCCAGGATATATACCGTCTCTAAAAGCATATGAGAGAAATGGGTATGAAACCATGTATCCTGCATGTGTATTAAAGAAGGGAGAAGGAGAGAAGATAGCTGAAAAAACAATAGAGATATTATGTGATTTAGCCGATAAATATTAAGTTAATGGTCTTTTTAACTGATATGGTTTCCAACCATGTTTTTCTCTAAATTTATTTAACTCTTCAATTGCAGCTAGCTTTTCCTCCTTATCAAGCTTCTTAGACCTTAATATAGCCATAAATAATATATATGTTCTACTCTGAATAGTTTTCCCAGGTATACCATGCTCTAAATCTTCCTCTAATTCTCTTAAAATTCCCTTCACCTCCTCAACATCACTTAAACCCTTTTTACCTACATCTCTAACCTCTCTACCTAAGTATAACTTACCCTTACTTACCTCGACAAACTTTCCTCTCTCATACGTAATCCTCTTCTTAACAATTCTATCATAATATATCCAGTTATCCCTCCATTCGGGATTATATTTTCCAAGTAAATCTAAAGCCATAGTCCTTATTTCCCTTGTAGTAGTGCCTTCAACGACCTTTTCAGCAATTTTATCGGCAATTTCTCTTGCAATATTTTCAGGGGCACCAGCTTTCATACAACTCTTAACAATCTTCTCTTTATCAAATTCTTCTAAACTTCCATCAACCTTTACAACTTTTACCATAAAACCGCCATTAAATTAATATAATCTCATTCTTAAAATCTTTTCTATAATAAATTAGGTAATTTACTGGGTTTGGGTACTTTTAATGCTCTCGGGAAGCTAATGCTTATGGGGAGGTTTATCTATTATAGCATATAAAGCAGAAACACGGGAACAAACCCTGCAATAAAAGATGCAGTAAAGGTATATTAAGATATTAAAACCAAGAATTTCTACATAGATTTGAAGCATAGATAGATGTAAAACCTCTCCCAAAGCCAGTAGGCTTTAGAGATGCACACTGCCTATCATGCGGAAATAGGGGTATAAGGAAGGAATCAACAACAGGATACAGAAAGAATTGTAAGAATAGGGTTCAAAATATAGATGTATAAAGTGTGTTAAAACTATAAACAATAGTGTCCAAACCTAATAAACTACCATAATTTATTTATTTCATTAATTGATTATCATATAATGGGTGAATTACATGAGAATAGCCTTTGGGACAGATGATGGAAAAACATTAGCTAAAAAACATTGTGGGGCATCGCGTTATTTCAAGATATATGAAATATTAGAGAAAGAAGCAGTCTTTATAGAGACTAGAGAAAATACTAGTGGTAGTGAAAAAATTCATGGAGATCCTAATAAAGCAAAGAAAATTTCAGAAATTTTAAAGGACGTTGATGTTCTAATAGGCTATACATTTGGTCCAAACCTGAGGCGGATAAAGAAAAAATTTCTTCCCATTGTATCTAGATATAGGGAAATAGATGAAAATATAGAGATAATTAAGAGAAATTTAAATTTAATTAAAGAGGAGTTGAGAAGGGAGGAGAAGAGAGTAATTATGATAGAAATTGGACCTAAATTTAAAATAATTTAGCTGATATATCTATGTACAAATATATTACAGTCATAGGTAGTAGCAGGGTTATCAATGAGAGAATAAAGAATATAGCTTATAGTGTTGGATTAGAGCTTGCAAAGCATAATGTTATACTTGTTTGTGGAGGTAGGGGTGGAGTAATGGAGTATGCTGCTAAAGGTATGAAGGATGGTGGTGGAAAGACTATTGGAATATTGCCTGGGATTGATAGAGGTGAGGCAAATCCCTATATAGATATAGCTATTCCTACGGGACTCGGCCATGCAAGGAATATGATTAACATTCTAATAGGAGATGGCGTGATAGTTGTAGCTGGAGGTCCAGGTACATTGACAGAAATAGGATATGCGTTAATATTTGGGAAAAGAGTTATTGTAATTAAGGGTAGTGGAGGGGTTGCAGATATTCTTGCTGATAAAGTGATAGATGGGAAGAAAATATATTCAGCTGAAACACCCTCTCAAGCTGTGAAAATGATATTAGCTAAAGAGATTTATTAATATATTTATTAATATAAATAATACTATTACCAATATCATGAGAACAGTCTTTTTATCGCCTACTTTAACATAGTGTGTTAGAAGCAATAGCAAGCCTAGTAATGGGGCAAGGTCTAATGTAATTACACCTATCCAGAGTAATCGGACTTCATATGTGTTTGTATGATATAATACTATTCCTACTATTATAATTATTAATGGTATCAATAACGTTTTTCTCATTATTCTTGAATATCTCTTACCTATACTCATAGAAATACACCGAGACCGCTTAAAAGCATTCTTAATGCAAATATCATTAAAATTATACCGAATATTCTTCTTAATAATGGTCCCTTTGCTTTGAAGGTAATTCTACATCCTATTTCTACACCTAAAAATATTCCAATAATCATATATGATACTATAAGTGGTGTAACCAGTCCATGGGCAATATATGTTATTGCAGCAGCGGATGCAGTTAATCCGATCATGAACGAACTGGTTCCTACAGCTACTTTCATTGGCAGTCCAAATAATAGAACCATTATTGGAACTTTCAATGTTCCTCCACCTATTCCAAGCATACCTGAGGCCATTCCAGCGAAAAATGAAGATAGGAATCCTATAAACTTATTTTTCTCCATTTCCTCAAGTTTATGGGATGGAAATATCATTTTTATCGAAGCATATGTTAATACTATACCAAATATTATTTTCAATATATTTTCAGGTATAAATATAGCTATATGCGAACCTGTAATTGAGCCTAGAATTGTTATTGTTTCAAGTATTAATGCAACCTTAAAGTTTACCAAATTTTTTGATGCATATATTGAAGAAGAGGTTATTGAGGTCATAACTATTGATGTCAAGCTTAATCCTACTGCTACATGCATGGGAAGACCTGCAAATAATACTAATAGGGGTACTATAATGAATCCTCCACCTATTCCAAGCATAGACCCAATTATTCCTGAAATAAATCCAGTCAAAAATATTAATATAATCTCAAACATTTTTTATCTTCCACCTTTGATATAGTTTTTTAAGTATAGGAATGCTGTCTATCTTCCTCATATCTAGTTCATCCCAATATATTCCTATAGGCTTTGGATACTTTCTATTAGTATCTATTTTTCTTTTAGGTGTAAATATTATATCTACTGGCACATCATGCTTTGTCATAGGTATATACTCCACTATTTGTACTTCATGTACAGTTGTAATTATGGGCGTGTCTTCATCTATTACTCCAAATTCTCTTAATATAGCATACTCTAGATCTGAAAAACCTCCACCCTTTCCAACTCTACCTCCATCAATAGTTACAGCAACCGAACCCGTAACCTTTAAATCAATATGAATATCATGAAGGTATTCAACTATCCTCCCATATCGAAACGCTCCAGCTATAGTTGAGGCTCTTCTCTCCCTACCTTTAGGAACATACCTTTTTTCTAAAATTATAAATCCACTTCTAAGTCTAGGTGAAGCCATAATCAAAGTCTTTCCACTCTTAATAACATATTCCCTAATAATTCTTTGGGGAGAATCCGGATTGCAGAAAACTATTTCAGCATCTTCAAAAATCTTTGACTGAATAACTCTTCTACCAGCAATCTCGCTTCCAATAAAATTAGGGATTCTATGATATACTGGTCTAGGAAACTGTGCAATGTTTTCTCTCTCCATCTTATCCCAGATATATCTTCTAATCCTTTCCTTTTCCATCAAATCTATCTCCAATAAACTATTATTCTAAATACTTAGAAAATATAATATATATGGATTGTGAGTGATAATCCATATATATTGATAATATGGATTTATAATCATGTTTACGGGAATCATAGTTTACATAATAAATTCTATAGGGAGGAGATCATTATTATTTGCTATCATTCTACTTATATTATTTGGAAGTATAAGTAATTTTTATGCTTCGCCTAACTGGTTTAATCCAAGTGTATATGCTAAATATAAAGCAAGACTTGAAGATGGCTTTATTCTATTTAATAATAACACAATTATTCGAGGAAATCGGGATGTTTATATTTATTGGGAATGTATAGAAGTTGTTAACGACGATATAGCAAGACTTTTTATAAATATTACTTTAGTTGGATTAGACAATACTTCACCTACGTTTTCTTGTACCGATTATGCTCTATTAAATATATCTTCCAGAAAAGTATTTCATGGGAATAGAGAAGTAGGTGTAACCTCTATATTTTTAGAAGAAATTCCTAGGGAAAATGAAGAAATACTTTTATTTAGAATAGGAAGTTATAAAGTTAATGGAACAGTTGATGTAATAAGGGTAATTCCAACAGATAACTTCAGTTTTCAAAAAGCAATATGTATAAAGTTTAATATCTCTATGTCTGGATTATTAAATAAAAGAAAATTTAGATTGGAGGTAAGAAGTAGTTTAAAATACGATGATGACACAGGGTTGCTATTAGATGATAGTTCTTGGACATCTGACCCGCTGCTTTTCATAGTTGGCATAAAAATGATATTCGTTAGTGATATAAGTTTAATTGAGACTAATATTGATATAGGCCCTTCTGATATCATTACTGAAATCCGGATTTGGTTGAGTAGAGTATTATTTGTAACAGTAATAATATCTCCGATAGTATTGGTTAGTTATATCGTTTATAGAAGGAAGGTTAAAAAGTCGGCTAAAACAAATAGTTAGGCAACGGTTTTCAACTATTGCCTAGATGTTAAAGAGCATGAGGCTAATGCTATTGTACTTTTCTAAAATATTATGTTTCTTAATAGGTTTTCTAAAGAAATTCAGAAACTCTCGAGAGAAAAGATATGTTTATTTCGATTATCATTTCGGTAAGACTGGAAATAAGGTTAATTTTATTTAATACTTTATAACATAGTCATGGATCAATAGAGTATATGGTTTACATTAAACTTTTAATTCGATTTTCATCTCATAATTCCATTTATCATAATATAGGTTTTCTTCATTCCATTCTAGTTCTCCTCTCTGAGAG
>CAZKAY010000051.1:0-14282 GCA_964550975.1 uncultured Thermoproteales archaeon
AATAAAATAAATATTATAGAACATTATTATGAAATATTGGTGAAAAAATGTCTGAGAGAAAGAAGAGAAGAAGATCTATATTTGATGTATTTGAAGAAATATTTGAGGAACCATTTCTAGATACGGATCTTCCAGTTAGAGGAGGATATAGTATAAGTATTACACAGATAAATGGTAAAACAACAATACATGTAAAGGCTGATAAAAATACAAATATAGCTGAACTAAAAAGGTCTCTTAAAGAACAATATCCTAATGCTGAAATAATAATTGAGGGAGGAAAACCAATGATAGAGGAGATAGGTGGAGAGGAAAAGAAGATTGTAGAGAAAAAAGAGGAGAAAAAGAAGCATCATATAGTTGAGATAGAATAGTTGACTTCATCCTTATTTCGATAATTTCTCATTTACTTTTAATGAATATGTATAATTAATAAACTTAATATTATATATTGAAGATACTATATTCTATCTGTGAAATTATGGTTAAGATAGTTGGTCATAGAGGTGTTAGATTTATTGAACCCGAAAATACTTTGAGGGCTATTAGAAGAGCTATCGAACTTGGAGTAGATGCCGTTGAGATAGATATTAGAGCTACATCTGATATGAATATAGTTGTAATACACGATGAAACACTTGATAGAACTACAAATGGTAGAGGATATGTAAATAAATATACTTTAAGTGAATTGAGAAGTCTTGATGCAGGCAAGGGTGAAAAAATACCCACATTAAATGAGGTTATTAATGAAATCGATGGTAAAGTTGAATTATTTATTGAAATTAAAGATCCAATAATAGTTAGAAAGGTTGTTGAAATAGTTTCCAGATATGATTATAGTTGGATGCATGTGATAAGCTTCTATCACCCAATAGTAAAAATAGTTAAAAACCTTTTACCAAAAATAAGTACTGGTATAATTATTTCATCTGAACCTGTAGACCCTATTTATTTAACTAGATCAGCTAATGCAGATATAATTATACCAAATATAAGGTATGCTTCAGATAGACTTATAAAAATATGTCATGAAAATAATATACTTGTATCTGGATGGGTTATAAATGATCCCAAAATATTTAAACAATATTCGGATAAGTTGGATTATATAACCACAGATAGACCTGATATAATAATTCCATTAGTTAGATGAACTATTTATAGTAATATCTTCATTGTAATACCTTTAGGAAAGAAATTTAAGTAAGATATATATAGTAATATTATGATTCAAAATGAAGTATGTTACTGTTTCCGCTAAGATTAGGAGAGATACGTATGAAAAGCTTAAAAAATATAATATATCTATAAGTAAGGTGATTAGAGAGGCTCTTGAAAGAGAGATTGAGAGAAAAGAGGAGGGGGAATTAAAAAAACTTTTAGAGGAGGCTGGAAGAATACTTAGAAAGATTCCTGAAAAAGAGTTGATGGAAGCTATTAGATCAACTCGGGAGGAGAGATGAATTTACTTTTTGATTCCTCAGCTATCCTTAATACTGTAAGAAATATGGGAGGAAATGCTATTAGCATCTTAAAGTCAAACTATATATTGACTTTAACAATTTATGAGATAGGTAATGCTATTTGGAAGGAGGCGAAATTACAGAAAAGAATAGGATTGAATGAAGCCCTAATATTGTTAAACAATATATCTAGAATTCTAGATAAGATGGAGATGATAGTTATCGATAATCCAGCTAAAGTTTTGAGGGTAGCTTATCTAATGAGAATAACCTACTATGATGCATCCTATATAACGGCTACGGCCGAAAATAATCTAATTTTAGTCACAGATGATAGAAAACTATTGAATAAAATAGGGGAGAGAGAAGAAATATTGAAGAAAATTTTTAAAACAGAGATTAGAGTCATAACGTCATCGAAACTATAAGATGTTGATTAGTATATTTTTTCACCCATTTTTCTAGGATCATTGTCATAAATTTCTTGTATTTCAAAAATGTATACTGGTCTTTTACTCCAATCTCTCTTTTCACTATATGGGGCTGCATGAAATACGTCGTGAACAGCATTTACATATCTCCAATAAATATCATTTACATGTATTGTAGCTTTACATCTAACTTCATATGTGGTTAAAGGAGGCATAAAGAATAATATTGTGGCTATAGGATTTGACTGAATGTTTATCCAGGTATGTTTTCTTGCAAGTTCGATTGTAGAAAGCTTTGTAAAATCGATTTTCTCCATATAATCCTTAACATAAATATATTTTAACAATATTTTTATCGCTTCTTTAATGTCTCCACCTTTATCGATAAATTTTTCAAGAGCTTCTGTAGTCTCATATAAATATTTTTCTTTTACAACAAATCCGATACCCTTTATTGATGCATTTAATCCTGCAGGACCATAGGATATAATTGCAGGTGTATGTCTAAGAAATCCTATGAGAAGATCTTCTTTACTAGCCTTTCCTTCAAGCATTCTTTTAATTAAATCTCTTCTCTCAACATATGCCCATTTTATATATTGTATTGGAATAGATTTTTTATTTTTCATTAGGCATCTTAAAATAGTTTAGTAAAAGATATATTTAAGATTATCCAAGTTTATTTATGGTTGTAGTTGGGTTAATCGGTAAGACAAATGTAGGTAAAACGACTTTCTTCAATGCAGCCACTCTTCTTAATGCAAAGATTTCTAGCTATCCATTTACTACAAAGACTCCGAATCGCGGTATAGCTTATGCGAGAACTATATGTGTATGTAGAGAGCTGGGTGTGAAAGATAATCCTAGAAATTCTGCATGTATAGATGGTTGGAGATATATTCCTATAGAACTTATAGATATTCCTGGTTTAATTAAGGGTGCGTATAGAGGTAGGGGTTTAGGAAATCTTTTTCTAAATGCTGCTGCACAGTCAGATGTATTAATACATGTTGTAGATGCTTCGGGAAGCATTGATAGAGATGGAAATATCGTTAAGCCTGGATATGGTGATCCAATACAAGATATAATTGATGTAGAGGAGGAGCTTGTAAAATGGTTTGCAGACAAGATTCAACATAATATGAAAAGTATATTGAAAAAATATAGGAAAACGGGGCTAATTGAAAGTGCATTATATAAAGTGCTTTCTGGTTTAAAGATATCTATAAAAGATATTGTATATGTTTTGGATAAAACAGGGTTGGTAGATAAGAAACTTGATAAATGGGATAAAAATGATATATATGTTTTTGCAAAAAATATTCGTGAAAAATCTAAGCCTACATTAATTCTGGCAAATAAGATGGATTTAAAATATTCTGAGGAAAATTTTAGAAAAATATCTGAGAGATTTAAAAATAAGATAGTTATACCATGTTCTGCTGAAGCTGAGCTTGCATTAAGAAGGGCTGATAAAATGAATTTAATAAAATATATTCCTGGTGGAGAAAAAATTAAGATTATAGATGATGGAAAATTGAGTGTAAAACAAAAAATGGCTTTAAAATATGTTTCTGGAAAAGTTTTAGATAAAATCTATAGAACTGGTGTTCAACTAGCTATAGATACAGCTATATTTAAATTGTTAGGTATGAATACGGTTTATCCAGTATATGATATAGAGAGATATGCTGATAGTAAGGGAAATGTTTTGCCAGATGTATATCTACTGCCTCCAAACTCTACTTTAATAGATTTAGCGAGGATTATACATACAGATTTAGCAAAGGGTTTACTTTATGGAATTGATGCTAAGACTGGACTAAGAATTCCTAAAAATTATGTTCTCAGGGATAGAGATGTGATAAAAATAGTTACGGCAAGCAGAGAAAGGAAAAAATAATAAGCTTAATAGCTATTATAAAACATTGGTGAAAATATGGATGTATTTGAGGCTATTAAGGGTAGGAGAAGTATAAGATCTTATCTAGATAAACCAGTTGAATTCGAGAAAATAATTAAATGCCTTGAAGCAGCTAGATGGGCTCCATCTGCAGCAAACTCTCAACCATGGGAGTTTATAGTTATAACTGATAAAAATATTAGAGAAAAACTAGCAGAAATACATAGATGGGGTAGATTTCTTAGGGAGAGCCCTGTAGCTATATGTGTATTAGCAAATCCTAGGAAATCTCCAAACTATTATCATGGAGATGCTGCAGCTGCAACCCAGAATCTTCTTCTAGCCGCATATGCACAAGGATTGGGTACATGTTGGATTGGTGTATTGAACTCGAGTTTCGAGGAACCTATAAAGAAATTACTTAATATTCCAGATCATCTTAGAGTTCTATGCCTAGTTGCAATGGGATATCCTGCAGAGTCTCCTACAAAGGATAGAATAGATCTTTCTGAGATAGTTCATTGGGAGAAATATGGTATAAAGAAAAAGATAAATACTAGTGAATTATTTGAGAAAGACTAGAGCAATCGATTACATAAATATTTTACTAAATGCAGACGATGAAGATATCCGGAAGAGGGGTAGAATACTCTATAAATTATACCTAAATTTAAAGGAATCTCTTTCATTAAATGATTTAGTAATCTTTATTAAAAATATAGAAAATTTATTTAATTCAAATGTTTTAAAAAATTTTGGAAGATTTCCTCAAAGTATGGGTCAATTTAGAGCATATGCATTCGAAGAATATGTATATGATTTAATTAAAACTTTTCTTCCACCAAAATATAATATATATTGGAACGATAAGATTCGTGTTAGAATAGACGACGCTATTTACGAAGCTGCACAAGACATTATTATAAGAAATGATAAACCAATAATTGTTATCGAGGTAAAAGTCGATGTTGATGCGCAGAGACTTAAAGCATGTCTCATGAATTTTATGTTTTTAAAAAGGGGTTATAGGAGGTTGAAAACGATTTTAATATACATGAATTGGAATGCATCTGAAAACTGGAAAAAACTTGCATTAAAAACAAGTATAGATAGAATTTTCTGGTTTAATAGTAAAAATATGGGTGTATTAAATAGGTTTAAAAGTTTTGTCTTAAATATTACATCTTAGCCTTTCTAACAATTAAATCTATTATCGATTTAACTTGACTTAGTAATGGTTCAGGTAGATCGAGCATATCTGGGTCTAAAAATCCTCTGATCATTAATGCTGTAGCTTCTTCTTCACTAAATCCTCTACTAATTAGATAAAATAATTGATCCTCAGCCACTTTACCTATAGATGACTCATGATATAGCTCTGTATCTTTTACAAGTGTCTGTAAAGTTGGATAGGTTTCTAATTTAGCCTTATCACTTAATATTAATCCACTGCATTCAACATATCCACTTGACTTTGAAGCCTTGCTCCAAACTTTAGTCCTCTGTTTTATATAGGACGAATCTAAAGCCAGTCCTCTTGTAATTAGTCTGGCTTTACTATTTTCTCCGACAAGATAGGCTGCTTCACCTATATCTATATCAGAACTATCGGTACCAATAACTATGCTTCTTAAAATGGTTGAAGAATTCTTACCCTTTAATATAACTGTCGGATAAGCTTGTATAGATAAACCCGGTTTTAATATAATGAGATTCTCTATATATTCTCCTCCATCTTCAACAATTACTGCTTTAAGAGGTCTCGAATGAACTTTCTGATGCCAATATTCGATCATCGTTGAAACTACTCTTGCATTTCTCTTAACATATACCTCTGTTAATCCTGCATGTAGAGATCCTTGAACAGTTAGTGGTGCAGTACATCCCGTCAATATATGTATCTCTGAACCGGGTTCAGCTATCACAATACTATGGGAAAGCTGAGCATATCTTGAAGATGCAACAACAAAACATGAGGATATAGGTTTCTTTACCTTAATATTTTCACCAACATGTATAAATGCGCCTCCCTTACTATATGCTCCATGAATGGCAGACAATTTATTCAAGGTTAATGGAAATGCTCTAAACCAATAATTTTTAAGCCAATCATATTTCCTTATAGCATCTTCGATATTTATTATTTCTACTCCTCGCGGAACCATTTCTCTAATTATTTTTTCGTATACCAGTGTTTCATTTACATGAACTATGTTTGCAGCAATATTTTTACTAAATGGGAAGACAAGATTCTGAAGACTACCTTTGACCTCTGGTGGAAGATCATCTATATCCATAGTCCTATAATATTTCTCTGCGCTTAGCCTAAATTTATTCCAGTCAAGTTTTAAACCATATTTTGGTTCAGGAGCTTTTTCAATAAAATTTTCGGCAAACCTTCTTTTCTCAATAAACCATTGAGGAAAACTATTCATATTGATCATCCTCGATATCACATTTTCCCTCCAACACACATCCATATCCACATCTTTCAATAAGTTTTGCAATTTTAATATCTCTATATTCTTTTATCAGATTATTACCCATTACAAATACTCTATCTGGAATAACATAGCTAAGAATATTTTTGTAATGGGTGATAAGGAAAACAGTTGTACCTTCGTTTAGAATTCTATTTATAGCTCCAGCAATAATCTTCATTGAATCAATATCTATACCAGTATCTATTTCATCGAGTAATGCGAGTTTAGGTTTCATGGCCATTAACTGAGCTATCTCAACCCTCTTTCTCTCACCCCCAGAAAAACCTAAATTTAGATCCCTTTTCAAAAAGCTTTCAGGGATATTTAGGAAACTAATAATATTTTTTAACTCTCTTTCGGCTTCAGCTTCACTTAAACCTCTTCTTTTCAATAAGAGTTTTAGAAAAAATCCTAGCTTTACACCCCTAATTGTAGGTGGAGCCTGATATGATACAAATATTCCTTTCTTTACTCTCTCATATGTAGGAATATTCGTAATATTTTCTCCATCAAATATGATTCTACCACTTAGAATTTTATATCTAGGATTACCTATAATACTCATAATCAATGTAGTTTTTCCAGAAGCATTTGGACCCATAAGTACTGAAAAACTTTTCTTTGGAATTCGTAAACTAATATTTTTTATAATAATTTTATTATCAACAGCAGTAGTTAGTTTGTCGATCTCCAGAATAAACATAGATATCATAAAATATTTAAAATCAATGGTATATTAACATTATCACAAAGCAATTGAAGAAAGATGTGAACATTTAATTGTAATAGGAATGCTTTGTCAGATAAAATAATGAATCAGAAACCTTAAAAAACCGAATTCTGATCTCTCCGAAAATTTATATCTAAGATATGATTATACATTACTGGCGTAAAATATGGTTATCGTTTGCCCTAAATGTTTAAGCTGTAGGGTTATACTTTATATGGGAGGTATTGTTGGAAAGATATATAAATGTCTTGACTGCGGATATGTTGGTGGAATTGTACTGGATGTGGATGAAAAAGATCTGCCTAAACTATTGACGCTTAAAAAAATATATAGAGATGATGAGAGGAACATTTAGATTTATAATTCAAAATATTTTAATTATAAGGTTATTATTCGTGATAAATAGATAAGCGTATATCAATTATTAGTTGGGTGAATTATATGGTTTGGGAATTAAAAACCAGTTCTCTTAACCCTTATTATAAATCATATCTGGGTAATGGATATATAGGGATACAGACATCACAAGATGGTACTGGGGCATATTTTAAAGTTAGAAGCTTTATTGCAGGAATATATGATGGAGAATATGAGAGGTTGGTGGAGATACCACGATGGAGTGGAGTAAAGATTTTAGATGATAGAGGTTTTCATCCATTTATAGATTTAAGTAGAATAAAGAATTATCAGCAGACCTTAAATTTTAGAAATGCTTTTCTATATACTAAATTTAGTTGGATAAATGAGAAGGGCGTTATAGATTTCAATATAAGGTTTTTTGTTTCGCGAGCAGATCCACATGTAGCTGTAATCCTATATTCCTTCACACCGCATTATGATGGAATAATAACTTTAGAAACATATCTAGATACACTGGGTCTAAAAAATCTAAAGGTAAATGAATATGGTTGGAATAAAGGAAATATATGGCTGGAGGTGTCGACAAGTTTATCGAAAATAAAGATTGCTCAGGCTAATAAAATAGTCTCAAACATAGATTTAGTTGAACATAGAAGTGAATATTTATCAAATGATGGGAAAGATGTTAGATTAAAACTTAGTTTTAATGTAAAGAAAACTGAAAACTATGTTTTCTATAAATATACAACTTTCTATACCTCTCTTGAGATATCAAATCCTCTGAGAAAAGCTTTAGAGAAAATGAACGAATGCATTGGAAAGGGATATGAAAAAATATATTGGGAACACTGTAGAGAATGGGAGAAAATATGGGAAAGAGATATCCTTGTAGATGATGAGGATCTTCAATATAAGATACACTCATGTATATATCATCTTATTTCCAGTGTTCGGGAAAATCAGGATCACAGCATCCCTCCAATGGGGCTTTCAAACGATGGTTGGGGAGGACATATATTTTGGGATGCCGATTTCTTTATGTTTCCAGCCCTTATTCTAATCTATCCAGAATTAGCAAAAAGTATAGTGCTTTATCGTTATCAAACATTAGAGGCAGCTAAGGCTAATGCTAGAAGGATGGGATTTAAGGGAGCATGTTATGGATGGCAGACTGCAAGTACAGGACGTGAAGTTTCAAGAGGAGGTGTTTCAGATGAAATCCATATTACGGGAGACGTGGCTTGGGCTCAATGGCAATATTATCTGGCTACGGGTGATGAGGAATATTTGAGACGATATGCTGCTCCAATCATTATTGAAACTGCTAAGTTTTGGGTCAGTAGAGTGACTTATAATTTTGAAAAGGATCGTTATGAAATCTTAAAAGTAGTTCCACCAGATGAATCAATATATGAGAGATGGGGGTTGAAAACTATCGATAACAGTGCTTTTACTAATGCTATAGCTAAATGGAATATTATGACAGCAATAAAAATTTATAAAATGTTCGGAGAAAAACCTCCGGAGAAGTGGGTTGAAATAGCTGATAAAATATATATACCCTTTGATGAAAAACTTAAGATAGTTTTAGAATATGATGGTTATAATGGTCATTTAATTAAACAACCTGATGTAATGGAAATGGTATATCCCTTAGAATATTTAACTGATAAAAAGGATATAGAGAGAAACTTTGACTACTATATTGAGAAGGCCGACCGGGAGCTAGGGCACTCCTTTTTCCCAACAATACATACTATAGTGGCATGTAGATTGAGGAGAAGGAATCAGGCATATAAAATCTTTAGTGAATGGAATGAATATTTTCTACCTCCGTTCAATGTAGTTAGAGAAATACTTGCAAATACTGAGGGAATAGTGTTTTTAACGGCTGCAGCAGGTTTTCTACAAGATATTATTTATGGATTTGGCGGCATACGGATATTAGAGGATGGTTTAAAGATAGATCCTCTGCTTCCGGAAAATATCTCACAATTAACCTTTAAGAAAATATTTTTCAGAAACAAGGTATATCGGCTGGATATAAGGAGGAAGAATGATAGAGAAATATTTAGACTAAGAGAAATATGTAATGAATAATTATTTTATACGTAATGTTTATCAAGTTTATAAAATAAATTTATATCTGCGATTAATAATGTATAATTTAAATAGTTCTAGGAGATATTATGACATATTTTTCCGAAGCTGTCCAGCTATTTTTAAGGCTTGAAAAAACTAATAGTAGAATTGATAAAGTTAGATATTTAGTTGACTTTATCTCTAGACTTGATAGAGATGAATATGAACCATTTATAAGAATTCTTTCAGGTAAAATTTTTCCACCATATTCTGGAAAAACTCTAGATGTTGGTGGGGCATTAATATTTAGTGTTTTAAAGAAGATTAGAGAGAGAAGAGGGAGTCAGGTAACGCTAGTCGAGTTTAAGCCTACAATTAAAAATATATATAGTTTTTTTGAGAAAATTGCTTTGGCTAGAGGAGAAAATTCTAGGAAAAAGAAGGCTAGAATACTTGAAAATCTATTTTTAAATTTAAATGACATTGAAATAGAATATTTGCTTAGATCTATTTTTGGAGAGATGAGGATAGGTGTTAGTGAGGGAATAATTTTAGAGGCTTTTTCGAAGCTTGTTGAAATAGATATAGATAAGGTTAGACGTGCCTATATGTTTATAGGAGATATTGGGGATCTGGCTAGAATAGTAGCGTATGAAGGTGGTGAGGGAATAATTAATGCACATATAACTTTGTTTAGACCGGTTAAACCGATGCTTGCAGAAATGTCTTATAGTTTGAGAGAAGTTTTAAGGGAGTTTAAAGGTATGGCTGGACTAGAATTTAAATATGATGGTATAAGAATACAGGTTCATAAAAATATAGATGATATAAGAATATTTTCTAGAAGGCTTACAGATATAACTTCAAGTTTTCCGGAACTGATAAAAATGTTTAGAAAGAAAATTTTTGCTAGGCAAGTTATACTGGATGGAGAGGTTATAGGTATAGTTGACGGTAAGCCTGTCAGATTTCAAGATCTTGCAAAAAGGGTTAGACGTAGATATGATGTGGAGAAAATGATATATAAGATTCCTTTAAAACCATATTTCTTCGATATACTTTATCTAGATGGAGAGATGCTGGTTGAAAAACCATATATTGAAAGATGGAGTATTTTAAGTAAAATTGTTGATAAAGAATTATTGGCTGAAAGAACTATCGTAAAGGATATTCAAGCTGCAGAAATTTTTCTAAAAAAGGCTGAATCTCTAGGTCATGAGGGAATTATGGCTAAAAGATTGGATAGTGACTATACTCCAGGTATTAGAGGTAAGAAATGGTTTAAAATTAAGCCTGCAGATACTCTAGACCTAGTTATAGTTGGAGCCGAATGGGGTCATGGTAGGAGGAGGGGATGGTTGAGCGACTACTATTTAGCGGTATATGATGATGAGAATGATGAATTCTTGGTTGTAGGGAAGACATTTAAGGGATTAACTGACGATGAGTTTAGGGAGATGACTAAGAGACTTCTTGAATTAAAGGTAGAAGATCATGGATATATGGTTAAAGTTAAGCCTGAAATTGTAGTTGAAGTAGCTTATAATGAGATCCAGCAGAGCTCTAGATATAGATCTGGGTATGCATTAAGGTTTGCGAGAATTATTCGTATAAGATTTGATAGAAATCCACATGATATCACTACTTTAAAGGAACTTAAAAAGAGATATGAAATGCAGTTTAAATATAAATCTCATATAGCTGAATAACTATGTTTTAATTCCAAGTCTCTCAAATACATTTGATGGTAAAGCTATTTTATTGAAATCTGCTTCGAGAAAGTCTCTTATATTGCTATGTAATGCTCTTCTATCTAAAACTACTAGCAATGCCTTATCACCTCTACTTCTAATTGTTCTTCCAAAAGCCTGTTTAACTTTAATCAGTGTAGGTATCAATATACTATAATTCCATACTTTTCTTTTACCAAAAATTTCGAGTATTCTCCTATATTTGTAATCCATATAGTCGTTTGGTTCAGGAAATGGTAGGCCGACAACCACTACAGATACTATTAGACTTCTACCATTTCTGGTTATTTCGATTCCCTCAGTCATCTTTCCTCCAGCAACTGCATGAATAATTATGTTTCTACCCTTGCTTGCTTGCCCAGCAGCCTCATCTATACTTAGATTTTCATCTTCAACTATATCAGTAATATCTATATTTATTTTATCCTTTATATCTTCGTAGACTGATAAAATTTTTTTCATTAAATCGTATGAGGGATATACTGCTAATATAATTTTATCTTCCGGAATCTGTCTCCTAAAATATATTAAGTATATAGCCATTTTCACATATAGCTTTATATTTCTCTCCTTATATTTTGTCGAAACATCGACAGCACAAATATATCTCTTATTTTCCCTACCAAATATATCTTTTATCCGAATATACTCTAGATCTCCAGTAATCTGAAACATATCTCTAATATAATCCGGTGGTGGAAGAGTACCTGACAAAAATATAGTATTTTTATATGCATTTATCTTCGACAAAACTATTTGCGGATTAATGTTTTTAATCTCTAATCTATTTTTAATGGAAAATAATTCAAAGTCTCTTGGAAAATTTTTATAAATATTTACTAAATACATAATAAATCTATATATCGATTTTATAAAACATCTACCCTTCAAGCCTATTTTAGACATCTTTTCAAGCATAACTTTATCTGAAATCTCATCAAATAGACTTAAATCTATATCTACAGCGATCTCATTATAAAATTTCTCTAAACCATAATATCTATATTTATCTTCTCCAGGAAGTTTTTCAAATATTTCTTTAATCTTATTTAATATATTTAAAATAAATTCTCTCTCATGGTCCTTTAAACTTGAACCATACATGTCTATTTCTCTAAATCCTATATCAATCGTACGTCTACTAAGACCTCTATCACTATGTCTACACATATAATCAATATTATGTGCTTCATCTATAACTAAAATCGTTTTAGATGGATTTAAAATATTGTTTTCAAATAAAATTTTATTTATATATGGGTTAAATAGATAAGGATATGTTCCAACAATAATATTTGCTTCATAAGTTAACTCCTTTGCAGCTTCCCAGGGACATGTCTCATTTAAAATAGCATATTCTATATATTCACTAATCTTTTCAAAGGGCTTAAATGATAGCTTTTTTAATGGACAAAGATTTTTCTTTCTCATCTCCCTACATAATTCTAGAAAATCCTCATACCCTATTCTCTCCTCAATTACAGGAGAGTGAAAACACATGTCCCTCTTATTCATTAAAAAAATATATTTAAAGAAATTTTCTTTAGAATAAATATTGTATAGCTCTCTTATAACTGGAGCCATCTCATTTCTAGTCCTAACAATATATAGACATTTAATATCTCTATTTTCTAAAATATACTTTAAAACCGAATATAGTACTGCAACAGTTTTACCATATCCTGTAGGAGCATTTAGAGCTACAAATACGTTTCTATTTAATGCATCTATAATTTTTTCAACTATTTCTTCCTGATGAGGTCTATAATTATTATAAGGCCATTTCACGATATAACCATATAAATATTAATAACTAGAATATTAAAATTTTACTAACACTTATCTTTACAAATTAATAATCTTATTCCAATATGCATTTAAATATTCTAAAATTACTATTTATATTTGGTCTAATGCTTAGAACTTATCATAGATAAATTAAATTCTGTAAAATAAGTTAAGTATTATTTTATAAAATTTCACTAACACATAATATTCTTAAGTGAATAAAATGGAATTACATATTTTTTTATAATATTTATTTAAAAATTATGAATAAAGAAGTTCTGAAATAAGAGTAAAATTTTTAAGTTTTAGGTTAAAAAACAAATATGTGATTATATATGTCATCCCAAATATCTGGAAAATTGAGTGCACTTTTATTCATATGCATCATTATAGGCGTAGTCATAGGATATTTTATACCTAAACCTGGTATGGTTCCTGCTAGCGAACTCGAAACCCTTAAATCTCAGATAAACGACCTCCAATCACAACTACAGGTAAAGGAACAGGAAATAGCTCAACTTAATGCTGAAATTAATAAATTGAAAGGCAGGAAAATTAAAGCTGCTTTTATATATGTCGGTCCAATAGGAGACTATGGTTGGACGCATGCACATGATTCTGCTAGAAAAATTGTCGATGAAGAATTTGAATGGTTGGAGACAGCTTATTCTGAAAAAGTATCTGAAGCCGATGTAGCTAGATATATTGACCGATATATTAAAGAAGGCTATGACGTTATATTTACAACATCATATGGCTTTATGGATGCAACCTTAGACGCTGCTAAAAAATATCCCGATAAAATTTTCTTCCATTGCTCTGGATTTAAACGTTGGAAAAATATGGGAACTTATTTTGCAGAATTTTATCAACTATATTATTTAAATGGGCTTATGGCTGGAGCGTTAACTAAGACGAATAAGATAGGATACGTTGCTGCTTATCCTATACCTGAAGTTATAAGGCATATTAATGCATTTGCTCTTGGTATTAAGGAAGTAAATCCACAGGCCAAAGTATATGTAAGATGGATTTTTGCTTGGTATGATCCGACAAAAGCTAGAGAGGCAGCCGAGGCCCTCATAAATGAAGGGTGCGATGTACTTGCCTTTACAGAGGATAGTCCAACAGTTATACAGGTTGGTGAAAAATATAGTAAGGAAGGCAAGCAAATTTATACATTTTCTCACTACAGTCCAATGCTAAAATATGGTCCTAATACTGTGGTCAGTGGTCAAATAGTTCATTGGGAAGTTATTTACAAAGATATACTTATGAAAATATATTT
>CAZKAY010000052.1:0-7247 GCA_964550975.1 uncultured Thermoproteales archaeon
TTTTGTCTTAATGCAGCCGTCCTACCTCCAAGACTCCCATCTAAAAGAACTTTTACACCCATAATTTTAATCATATCATTTCCAAAACCACAATGTATTCCTAGTGAAAAAAGCTCTTTAGCATAATTTTTTGAAAAATATATTCTAATTTTAGTTTTAAGTCTACCTTTATGATAAAGATTTTGCATTGCCCTAAATTCCTTATCTATAACTGACATGGCATGAAGAGTTGTAATACCATATTTAACAGCCTCTCTACATGCTATTTCAACAGCCTTTTCATAGTCTGTTAAACTATATTCTGGGACAGCTTTCCAGACTAAGTTTAATGCATTTTCCTTCAATATTCCAGTAGGTTCTCCATTTCTATTTTTCTCAATTACTCCTCCCTTAGGATTAGGTGTATTTTTATCTATACCAGCTTTCTTTAACGCAAGCGAGTTTACTACAATTACATGTCCACAAACTCTAGTTAATAATACTGGATTGTTTGGAGCAACTTCGTCCAAATCCCACCTATTTGGATATCTTCTTTCAATAAATAATTCTTGATCCCATCCTCTTCCTAAAATCCATTTTCCAGGCTTTACCTCATCTATTTTCTCTCTAACCTTCTTCTTTAACTCTTCTATAGATTTAATGTTTCTAAGATCGATTGATTGTAAAGAAAATCCCAATCCAGCTAAATGCATATGGCAATCAATAAGCCCAGGCAAAACCGTTTTCCCATCAGCATCTATTATCAAAGTTTCTTCATTAATATACTTTTTTACAGCATTATCAGAACCGACAAAAATTATTCGATCACCTTTTATTGCAACTGCCTCTGCTAGAAGATCTTTATTCATCGTAACTATATTACCATTTAAAATAGCTATGTCTGCATGCATAAATATTATTACTTGATAAGATACTTAAATATTTATATAGGATTTTTATCCTATATTTTGAGGTAAAAATATGTCTAGCGAATTAGAGAGTATCGTTGATAAAGTTTTAAACTATATTTCCAAGAAAAACGTGGATTATAGTGATTTAAGAATGGAGAAAACTGTTTATAGTTCTATAATATATACGAATGGTAGAATTGAACGTATACAGCATGGAGCTACAAAGGGTATAGGTGTAAGATTGCTTGCAAATGGAGCATTTAGTTTTGTCACTATAAATCAGCTTGATCTAAATAAAATATATAATGCTATTGATGACGGCGTGTCTGCCGCCAAATTGTTGGGGGAGAGGCGAAAAGAAAAAATAAGACTGATGGATGTAAAGTCTGTCAGAGATGAAGTAAAGTATAGGGTATTGGATAATCCAGTAAATATAGATTTGAATGAAAAGAAAAAAGTTGTTGAGAAACTATATAAGATTGCATCAAATATCGATAAAAGAATTGTAAATGTAACCATATTTTTAATGGATTCTGTAAGGGAAAAGATCTTAGCAAATACCGATGGAACATTAATTAAATTCTATATTCCTAGAGTTCGTATAGGATTAAATGCTGTAGCAATGTTTAAGGGTAAAATAGGTTCATATATGAGGTATGAGGGATTTGTATCTGGATATGAATCAATATATAAAATGGATTTTGATGAATATTCTAGAAAGATTGTTTCAAAGGCTTTGAAGATGCTTGAGGCTGAGCCAGCTCCATCTGGAAGATTTACCGTTATTACAGATCCGGATTTAACGGGAGTTTTTTCACATGAAGCTGTTGGACATGCTTGTGAGGGAGACCTGGTGGTTAGCGGAGAATCTATACTTGCAGGTAAATTAGGTAAAAGGGTTGGCTCAGAATTAGTAAATATATATGATGACTCAACGTATCCTAATGGATGGGGTTCATTAAAATATGATGATGAGGGTGTATTAACCCAGAAGAGACTTTTAATTGAAAAGGGTATTTTAAGAAAATATATAACTAATAGAGAGACCGCTGTAAAACTTGATATGGAACCAAATGGTGGTGCAAGGGCTCAAGATTATTCTCATCCACCAATAGTTAGAATGAGTAATACATATATGGCGCCTGGAGACTGGAGCTTTGAGGAGATGATTGAAGACATAAAATATGGAGTATATTTACTTGGAAGTAGAGGTGGACAAGTGGATACGGCAAAAGGAACATTTCAGTTCAATGCTCAGGAGGCATTTTTAATAGAAAATGGAGAAATATCTAAACCATTATTAGATGTATCTTTATCAGGATTAACATTAGAAACGTTAATGAATATTGATGCGCTTTCAAAGGAATTTACTTTAAGAACTGGTACCTGTGGAAAGGGTGGGCAAGGGGTTCCTGCGGGTACAGGTGGACCCCATGCTAGAATTAGAAATGCTATTGTAGGGGGGAGGAGATGATGTTTAATATTTTAGATAAAGTTTTGAAAATAGGACTTAAAATGGGTGTTGATCAAATAGAGGTTTATGGAGCTTTATCTAGAAGAAAATATGTTGAATTGGAGAAAAGTGAGGTAAAAATCGCATCAATAAGCAGTAGAAGCGGTATAGGTGTAAGAGTTTTCAAAAACAAATCTATAGGTTTTTCTTTCACAGAAGATTTTTCCGAAAAAAGTCTTGAAAATGTTGTTAGAAGAGCTATAGCGGCTGCATCCATTAGAAATAGAGAGGAATTTTTAAAGGGATTTACCGAACCAGCTAAAATACCATCGGTAAAAGATACCTATTTCAAGGATACAGAAGAACTTTCGCTCGAAGATATTACTGATAATGCTTTACATATGAGAGATATAGCTTTAGATAAAGATAAAAGGGTTAAAGCTATTAGTGGAGGAATTTCAGTGTCGTTTTCGGAAAGATATTTAAAAAACAGTCTGGGAGTAGAGCTTTATTCTAAAGGTACATGGGCCTCTGCATCACTTTTTGTTGTTGCGGAGGAAATTGGAACGACATCATCTGGATTTGATTTTCAATCGGAGAGAAATCACATACTATTAAAATATGATGAAATAGCATTAAATGCTGTTGATCATGCAGTAAAACAACTTAATCCGAAGAAGATTATGGGGGGAGACATGGATGTAGTGATAGCTCCCCTTGCACTATCAAGTATTCTAGCAACAACTTTTGGTAGGGCTGTATGTGCAGATAATGTACAGGAGAAAAGATCTTTTCTAGCCGGATTAAAGAATAAGAAGATCGCAAATGAGATTTTAACCATAGTTGATGATCCTCTAATGCCTGGTGGAATAGCTACAAGAAGTTTTGATGGCGAAGGTGTTCCATCTAGAACTTTAAATCTAATTGAAAACGGTATACTAAAATCCTATCTATACGATAATTATAGAGCCCAGAGAGAAGGGATAGAAAGTACTGGACATGCATCTAGAGGATATAGTTCTGAGCCATATATATCTACATCCAATCTCATAATTAATGTTAAGGATCAGGATACATTTGAAAACATTATATCAGATATAGGTAATGGAGTATATATTAGATGGGTTATAGGTGCACATACAGCTAACATGATCACTGGAGAGTTTAGCGTAGCACTAGGTGAGGCATATCATATTAAAAACGGCGAGATAGCTTATTCATTAAAGGAGGCAATGCTTGGAGGAAACGTTAAGGAATTATTAAATAAAATTATAGTAATGGATAGGGATATAAAGAAGATTGGTAGCTTTATATCTGGTTCAATAAAGTTTAGTAAACTTAAAATATCTACCTAAATTTTTGACTCAGCAATCATTCTCTCATAGTTTTCTCTATCAATAACAACATTTTTACCACACTTATTACATCTATACTTCACATATTTTTCATTTTTCTCGACTATATTTTTTAAAGGTCTACCGCAATAACATACAAATCCCCTAAGTCTGGCCGGATTACCATAAACTAGTCCATGCGGAGGTATATCTTTAGTTACAACTGCCCCAGCGCCTACCATAGCGTACTCCCCTATAGTTACTCCACAGACTATAGTTGAATTTGCGCCGATACTTGCACCTTTCTTTATAACTGTTTTCACTAACTCCCAAGACTCTGCAAAACTTCTTGGATAAAGGTCGTTTGTAAACACTGCATATGGTCCTATAAAGACATCATCTTCGACGGTTACTCCACGGTAAACGGAGACTCCATTCTGTATCTTAACATTATTTCCAATAACAACATTTATGTCAATATATACATCTTTACCTAGATTACAGTTACTACCTATTCTAGCATTCTTTCTAATATGTGCAAAATGCCATATACGTGTACCCTCACCTATAACGACATTTTCCTCTATAACTGCGGTAGGATGGACATAAAATTTTCCCATATATTTCACCAATAAAATTATCTATATTTCTCTAAAATATTTAAAATCTCTATTTCGGTTAAATCTCTCCAATAAGTATATGCATCTGCAACCGCAAATATAGGGCTAGTCCTAATGTTTGGAACAACAATATAATCCACTCTATCTAGTAAAATATTTATAGCATGTATTGAAGATGTAGGGGCACCCACCACTATATTTTTTACACCCATATCTTTAATCGAATCTACTGCTACATACATAGTATATCCTGTAGCTAATCCATCATCTACAAGCACGATATTTTTATTCTCAATTTTTGAGGGCAAATATTTTTTGAATAATTTCATTCGTTTCTCAACACTTTTTAATGCATTTTCAATACATTTCTCCAGTTCCTCCTTATTTAATCCAGGATTTTTATAGAAAATCTTATTTGTCCATGAAACTGCTCCAAATCCTGCTTCACTAGTCCAGGGAAATAATATTTTCCTGACAATAGCTACTTTTAAATCTATGTTAAAATGTCTTGCAACTTCTATTCCAACGGGTATTCCTCCAGCAGGAATAGCTATAACGACATCTAGTTTAATATCAATTTTATTTAAAAGTTTAGCTAAAACCTTTCCACCATAAAATCTATCTCTAAACACATTTACTTTATCTCTTAATTTCCTATCTTCCATAAGTTTACTCATAAAATTAAACCTCTACATATATTATTTCTTCTCTATTTCTAGTTAAAGATTTAGCTAGATATCCACTTCTATCTAGAGTATTCTCCACTTTCGTAACTATAGATGTAAGACCTTCAAACTCCAAATCCAATATTTTTCCAACAGCCATCGGATTTACACCATACTTTAGTCTATCATATTTTTGGACCATATTCCAGCAACCATTCTTCCATTCTCTTTCAAGCCTACTATCCCATTTCTCTGGATTAGCCGATGGTTGAACAAGTATTTCAGCCCCCATTTCTACAAGTTTCTCAACAACATCGTCGAAAAACGCATCATAACATATAGCTAAACCTATTTTACCGAACTCGGTATCAATTATACTTATTTCTTCAAGACTTGCCGGCGATACTTCGAGATCCCTTTTCTCTAATGGAATTAAATGAACTTTTCTCTGAACTCCTATAATTTTTCCACTATAATTAAATATAATGCTTGTATTATAAATATATGGATCTAAGATTTTGCGTCCATTCAACCTTGGAAGCAATAGTGAGCCAGCTATAATATAGGTATCATATCTCCTAGAGATTTTTGAAAATACATTAATATACGTTTCAAATATATTCCTAGCTTTATATAAAAATAATGAGTTAGCCCATCCAATTCGATACCTTAATCTATATAGCAATATTTTGGGAAAATATTTTTTAATGAGCATTGTAGCAGCGTCTTTAATAGAATTTATACCAGTTAAATCTTCTCCCATAAATATCAGCATTGTACCTATATCTTCAGGGAACACTATAAGAGTTTTTCTATCAACAGAAACCTTCTCATCCACCTTAATCATTAGATCATCTATTCTATCAAAAAACGTCTTTTTAGAAAAATAATCATTTAAATCAAATCTATATTGTATTGCTATAAGCTTCATTTAACCCTCTTTTTCAATTCTTCAGCTCTTTCAGCCATTTTCCTCCTCAACCTCAGTATATCATCTTTCACTACAATTGAAAGTATTGTGAAAAATATTCCACATAAAGTCCAAGTTACAGTACATATTAATGCAATTGCATAATGTAAACTATACATGTCGGCTAATATTCCAGCCATGAATGGAGCCAGAGCCGATCCCGAGTTTTCAAAAATACGTAGAATTCCTCTTGCAGTAGTTTTCACTTCAGGTTCAGCTATATCAAAAACTGTTGCACTAACGTTTGGACCGGCCATAGGTATAATTAAAGCGGTTATAGCTGAACCAGCTATAAATAAATTTACTTCGGAAAAAGGTATGATGAGTATCAGATATATTGATAATGCGCTTAGATATGCAATAATAGTGCTAAAAACTATTCTCCCTCTAATGTATTTTTTAAACAAATAGTCTCCGATAACTCCGCCTAAAATATTTCCAAACGTAAGGAAGATTAATAATAATATCATTGTAAATGTAGCTGTCTCTGGAGTAAATTTTCTCTCATCTACAAGATATTTAAAAAACCAGAATGTAATTACCTGCCATGGAAATACACCAAAAAATCCCTGTAAACCTAATAGGAACATTGAACGTCTCTTTAAAAGATTTAACGCGACATCCTTATTAAATTTATAAATATCTTCCTTTAATAATCCAGCTAACTCTGGTTCAGCACTACCTCTAGGAGTCTCCATAACAATAAGATATACGAGAATTGCTATAACTATTCCTAAAGCTCCGGTAATTATAAATGCAGTCCTCCAACCCATATTATATCCAATATAATATCCTGCAATTGTCCCAAGTATTGTTCCAATTGCAGCGGAAGTGCTTAAAAGTCCTATAATCCTACCCCTACTTTTAGGTGGAATATAATCTGAAACCAAGCTATATATTCCTGAATCGCTTGCATCATCTACTCCTGTAAATGATCTTGCAACCATAAATTGCTGAAATGTTCTAACTATAGCACTAAACCATGTAGTTACACCCCATATTAATCCAGCAACTGTAATCAAAAGTCTTCTTGAATATCTATCATATAGATATCCCCATACAATAAAGAATACTGCTGAAACAATTATAGCTAATGTAAATACTGCACCCATTTCAGTATGAGAAATATTAAATTCTTTCATGATAAGTGAAGTTAATGGAGAAATTAGATACTTATCAGCTTGATGTAATGTCATAAATAGAAATAAGAATATTATTGATATCCATATTCTCCTCATGCATGCACCTAAAATATTTAAATAAAAAAGACTAAAATACTTTAATCGAAACAAAATATTAAAAATCTCTTAATAAA
>CAZKAY010000052.1:7257-10017 GCA_964550975.1 uncultured Thermoproteales archaeon
AAATACTATAAGTATAGTTTACGATATCTTTGACTCAGTATATCAAATATTCCCAATTCTTCTATCTTTCTTCTACTGGGCTTACCATCCTCATCCCAATCTCTATATTCATAATATTCTCTTAACATTTTATCAAGATTTACTACTTGTCCTTTTGCACCCCCCTCAGAGAAAGCTTCCTTTAAAAATCTTTTTGGTAATACGTCGTCTTTACGTCCAATGCCACATGCTATATTAAACAATCGTTTTAAATTAAATATTCTCTCACCATCTTTAAGCAAATCTCTTACAGTCTTACTTATACCGGTAACTAGCGAATAAAATCCAGCTACATGTCCAGGATATATTAATACAAATTTACATAACCCCATTGAATCAACTATTTCATCCCAATCTTCTCTAACAGCAACCATCCATCCCTTTCCTTCATCCTTAAATCTATCAACCCTCTCATATATCTTTAAATCAGGCATTCTCTCACCCTGTTCAATCCTAACAAAAAATCCATATAGATGATCTGCCCCCCTATTAGAAGTAGCATACTGTAATCCCAATCCCTTAAATGCTCTAGGATCATGCATAGGTACCTCCACACCTTTAACATGCATAGCATATTCTTCACTTCCCTTATCGATTAGCTTAGAAGCTAATCTACATCCCTCCGCTAAAATATTTCCAAAACCCTTTCTATATGCAATCATTTCAATCAACTTTATAACAGTATTATAGTCTCCCCACCTCAACTCTATTCCTCCAGTGTCCTCTTCGGTTAATGCGCCCTTTTCAAAAGCTTCCATGGCCCATGCAATAGTTACACCAGTAGAGATAGTATCAATACCATATTCATTGCAGAGATAGCTCATATATACTATTGCTTCTGGGTTATCTATTAATAGATTTGATCCCAAACTTGTTGCAGTTTCATATTCAGGAGACTTTGTAACAATTTTCCCCATTCCTTCTATCTCAACCTCTACTTCTTTCCAACAATGTACTGGACAGTTAAAACAAGCTCTATGTCTCTTTAACATTTTCTCTACAATAGCTTTACCACTTATCTTTTTGATTCCATCCCATTTTCCAAGAGAGAAATTTTTTATAGGAACGTCTCCATACTCATAAAATATGGGCATTTCACCATTAGTGCCATATAAGGCTCTAATCTGACTCGGAGGATAAGACATAATTGTTGGATAAAGCCTTTTAACGAGCATTCTAACTCTATCATAATTCTTTATGCCTATTCTACCACTACCCCTTACCGCTATGGCCTTTAAATTTTTTGAACCCATTACCGCACCCATACCAGTTCTTCCAGCAATTCTTTCCTCAGTAACAATACATGCATATCTAACAAGATTTTCTCCTCCAATACCTATTGAGAAAACCCTTACCCCCCTATCTTTATGAATATCTTTAATTATTTCATCGATTTTAGAGGTAGACTTACCCCAGAGATTAACGGCATTTCTTATCTCAATTAAATTATCTTTAATATAAATATACACAGGTTTTTCAGCTTTACCCTCTATAATTAACCCATCGTATCCAGCACGTTTGAGTTCTACACCCCAAAAACCACCTGCATGGGCTTCTCCATAACCCATAGTTAATGGAGATTTAGCAGCTACTGCAAATTTATTTGCGCCTGGAACAATCGTACCAGTTAATGCTCCAGTCATTATTATAAGCTTATTTTCGGGACTAAATGGGTCTATTGTGGGATCAATTTCGTCGATAAGAAATCTTATAGCAAATCCTGATGCTCCTATAAATTTTGAAGCCATATTTAAATCTAAGGATTCAAAACTAATCTTCTCTTCAGTCAAATTTATTCTAGCAATTTTTCCAACGTATCCATAATATTCCATTTTTTCACTCTAAAACTTATAGATTTTACGAGTAAGCTCTACATCATACTCAGATATCTCTGGAGGATATTTTCCTTCACCACATATTGTTTTAAACATTTCGCCGATGATTGATGCAAACATAGTTAGAGATACTTCCTCAAGAGTCTCTACAATTGTTTCAGCTTCAACTAGGTTATATCCAATACCAACTACACCATGATTTTGAAGTATAAGTCCCCTCGCACCACCCTTAATTTTCTCTGCAACTAATTTTGCAAGTTCATCTGTACCTGGAAATTTAAATGGAACTACAGGTATTTTTCTCAAAGTTACCACGGATTCGATAGTAATTGGACGTGGAGTAATGCCTGCCAGCGCTAATCCCGTGGTAATAGGATTATGAGCATGGACAATCGCATTCACATCAGGTCTAACTTTATATATAGCTACATGAAATGGCCATTCAACGGAAGGTCTCATATATCCCTCTAAAACATTTCCATCTAAATCAAGCTTAATTAGATCTTCCTCATGTAGGTCTCCTTTAAAAACACCGCTGGGAGTAATCCAGATATTGTTTGAACCTTGTTGTCTTGCACTTACGTTTCCACCTAAAGCTGAAATTAAACCTCTATTATATAGTGTTTTCATTACTCTTATAATCTCTCTTTTAATCTCTTCTTCAGACTCGATGTATTCAGCCATATATATCCCAGTTATTTAACAATATTGTGATTAAAAAGCTTTATATAACTCCTACTTTAGTCTCCTTACAATTAATATAATCATTGGTAATCAAGCATATTGTAAGAAAAGATATATGTATATTGTTAAAATTAATTCATCTTCAAACTTTCCTATTTAACAATATCACCACCCGATAATAAATAAATTAAACCAATATTTG
>CAZKAY010000052.1:10027-14258 GCA_964550975.1 uncultured Thermoproteales archaeon
AAAAGATATGTATATTGTTAAAATTAATCCATCTTCAAATACTGCATAAAAATGTTTTGGAAAATTTACGATGACAGTAAAAGCTAGGCTTTATAGAGACTATTTTACTTTTATCATCGATCCAATATGGTCTAATATATCGACATCTGCATTTCTATCAAATTTACCAAAAATGATCGAAGGAATGATTTTCCTTTATAGTAACAACAGCATGCTGTATAGGCCTTTCCTATTTAACAATATTACCACCCGATAATAAATTAAACCAATATTTGTGAATCCTATTTATCAGTAATAATATTTATTTATCTGTATTATATTATACTATGTTGAGAGTGGTGTAGGCTTGGAGAGTCTGCCTGAAATAGAATATAAACCTATTCCCGTAAAAGAGCTTTTAATGGAGATGAAAAATCTTTCAGAATTAATGGTAAACCTGGCATACTATTCTATATTATATCATGAAGAAGAGCTTGCGAAGGAAGTGTTCAGACTGGAGAGCAGAGTAGACTATCTAGAACTATTACTAACTATGCAGGCTGCACTAGCTACCAGAAGTATAAGTGATGCTGAGAAAATTGCAAGTATATATAAATTGGCTTCGGCTTCTAATAAGATATCCGATGCAGCTGCAGATATAGCTAAAATAACTTTATCAAAGATACATATACCATCTGTAGCCACGATGAATGTATATGATTCAAATGAAATAGTATCTTATCTAACTATTCCAGAAAGATCACCTCTAGATGGTTATACACTTAAAAATCTTTTCGATAAATATGACATTATATTTGATGTACTTACCGTTAGAAGAGGAAATAAATGGATATTTAAAATAGATAAAGACTTCGTTATAAGAGGCAAAGATTTTCTAATTGTAAGAGGCCCTATAGATAATATATCTTATATAAGAAATATTTTGGGAATGCCTCCAGTCTCAGCTGAAATGGAAAAATATGAGGAAAAATATAGACCTATAATTGAGCAATTAACACAGTTTAAGAATACATCACAGTTCATGGTCGACCTAGCATATACGTCACTATTAACTAGAAGTTATGATATAGCCGAAAAAGTAGTTGAACTAGAAGACTATATTGATAGAATGCTGGATAATTTTGAGGAGGCGATTTTAAAATATGAAGATTTAAGTGTAAAGGAGAGAGCTGGTTTTCTACGTGTGGCAATTGCAAGCGAGGAAATATCCGATGCAGCTGCAGAACTATCTGAAATATTGTTGAGAGGAATCGAACCTCATCCATTGATTACAGATATACTGGAGGAATCAGATGAAAGAATAAGTGTAATAGAAATGGATGAAACAGATGAAGGGAAAACATTAGTGGAACTTGGTTATGCCAGGAAAGGTGTAATTGTGCTTGCAGTCCGAAGGGGAGATGAATGGCATATAATGCCACCATACACTGCATTTAAAGTAAAGAATGGAGACATACTTTTAGTAAAATATTATTCTGAATCAGAAGAGTTCATAGAAAAACTTGAAAAAGAGGAGGATAGAGAAGAAATGATTGAAGAAATACAGGAAGAAGAATGGGAGGAAGAAGAATAATATATAATTAATTTTATATTCTAATAAATATGAATAACAAGAAAATAGTATTATTGCTTTTATTCACAATATTTATACTCATAGTTATTTCATTAAAATCATGGAATATTTCTGCCGAACCATTTCTTTCAAAAGTTGTTTTGAGTCAAGAAATTTCTAGAAAATATCCTGCATATACCTGGCAGAAACAGATTACAACAACACATTTTATTATCTATTATAATGTTACTGGAAGTAATGGTGTTTCAGATTCATATGCAAGTCAGGTTGGAAGTGGATTAGAAAATGCTTGGAGTGTATTTGTAACTAGAGATAGATTTAAGACTCCTGAATCAGCTGATGGTGGAAGAATAGAGGTAATGATTAGGGAGCTTGAAAGATATGCAGGCGCGACTCACTGTGTATATATTGGTGGACAATGGAAAGTTGACTATATAGAGATCGACGATGATTTATCTGGGAAAGATAGTATATATGATGTTACTGGACATGAATTTTTCCACTGTATTCAGGCAGCACATAATGCTATAGATGAATCAGGCTGGATTGTTGAGGGAATGGCGGTGGCTGCAGAGGATAGAGCATATGATCCTGCAAACAATTATGTATATTGGGTTAACAAGTTTATGGATAATCCTGATAAACCTCTTACATCACGTAGCTATGATGCAGCATTATTCTGGATATATATCTGGGAGTTTAAAGGTACTGGCACGATTAAAAATATTTTGAATGCACTTGCGTCAAAAAATGGGGTTGATGGAGTAAATGCGGGTCTTGGAGGAAAATTTGTCGATACAATTATTGCATGGAGTAGGACAAACTATTTTAAAGAAGAGTATAGTGAGGGTAATTTATATCATAAAATTAAGCTTACAAAAAAATATACATTTACTGGAGCTAGTATAAAATGGTCTGAAAGTGTAAGTGGATACGCATCTGACTACTATGAACTATCATCAAAACAGCCTATCATGAAGATTGAGGTTAAAGGTAGCGGTATTAAGGTTAGACTTATAGCGGGGTCTCTAAATGTATTTATATCTGGAAGCTATACATTAACTGATGCAGATAAATATAGTAAAATAGTTATAATTGTAACAAATACTGGCGGTAATTCTAAATCATATCAATTATCCCTAAAATCTGGTAGAGCTTTTTCAGTTTCATGTAATGCTAAATTTTTAAATAAAGTTAATCCAAACGATATTTTTTCAACATCTTTTACAGTAAAAAATGTTGGGACGGAGGAGGATACTGTTACGGTATCAGTATCATCTTCAAACAGTCTATTCAAGTTCAAGGTATTTGAAAATGGTGTAGAGATTTCATTTCCGCAAACCTTTACTCTAAATGTTGGTGATAAGAAAAGTTTTGATTTGAAAGTATATGCTCCAGATGCTATCACTAACACTAATATAAAGATAACTGTATCTGATGGGAGAATTACTAGAAATATAGTGTTTAAAGTAGCATCAACTGGATTAAAAATAGTTGTAGATGCACCTAAACTAGTGAATGTTGGCGAAGAGATAAGCGTTAAAATATATCTTTATTATGAAGGTTTGGATGAACCAGTACCTAAAGGCGTTGTATATCTTAATGGAGAAACAATAGTTTTAAACAACTATGGATATTACGTTAAAAAATATAGGTATAATGAGATCTATACATTAAATATATATGCATATGGTAAGAGAGATGAATCCGGAAAAATAACATATATTGTTAATAAAGTAAATAAGACTATTACATGGACTAGGATGAAACTATATGTTCCAGCCAAAACATTTTATGTAAATGCTTCTAAACCATTAGTATTGAGATTTAAGGCGGTATATGAACACGATAATTCAACTATATCTTTTGGAGAAATAGCGTTCAACAATACTGTTTTAAACTTTACATCTATAGATGAATGGTGTATTGTAAAGCTAAAATCTATGGGGATAGGAAGATATAAAATGTATGTTAGACTAGCCTTAGATGAAACTGGTAGAATAAAGTCTTCAAACACAGTTGAAATAGAAGTTATATGGACAAGTATAGTTATTAAAGCCAATATTTCAAAGACATTTCTAAATATTGGAGAATATACAGAGCTATATGTAGAAGCATATTGGAGTCATAATGATTCAAAGATAAATGATGTATATATATTTGTTGAAGGACTTAATGAGACACTTCATTTAAAACATGGTTTAAAATATTTTAATTTAACAAGTAATATGCCGAAAATATTTCAACTAAAAATATATGGTATAAGAGCGCCTCATAATATTACCGAGCCATATAATGTTGAAAAATTTAATGTAACCTGGACATGTTTTAAGATAATAAATATAAGCTATAATAAGTTTATTGCAAATAGGGGGGATGAAATAAGGCTTGGCTTTCATATAGTTTATGGACATAATAATAGTCCTCCAGAAAATATTATTGCCTATCTCAATACTGGTGAAAAAGCTATAAGTTATGTTAATGGAACAATATTATTTAAAATGTCAAGAAAAAATGATTTGGAGGAAAAAGTTTTCATTAAAAGTATTCAAGATAATAGGGGAATATATAAGTTGATTGAAAATAAAAGCATAGTTCTGGTATGGACTCATATGATTATAGATAAAGTCTTATATCCAAAATATTGTACAATAAATT
>CAZKAY010000053.1:0-6160 GCA_964550975.1 uncultured Thermoproteales archaeon
AATGTATCTGTAGCGCCATCAGGTTTTGTAATTCTTATGGTTATAGTGACTCCACCTATTCCTGTCCCAGTGGATGATTTAAGTTGGCCACTAATAGTTACTGGTTTACCCTTATTAACCTTGGTTAATAAGGGTAAATTATTTCTAACATTTTATTAAATGAGGATACTAGTAGGAAGACATTTTTCCTATACTTAAAATATCTTTTTCTACAATCTCCATTAACTTAGACCCAATATTATAAAGCCGACAACCTTTCCATCTACTTCAGCTATCTTAGTCCGCTTTTCTTCGAGCCAGCTAATACTACATATATATCATGTGTATAGTTAAGCCTTTTAGTTCGATTATTAAAACTTTCTTAAAATACTTCTTCTAAAAATATTTTAAGAGATTATGGTTTCTAGATCTTCGTAGAAAGAGAGAGTAGGTATTCGGAGAAAGTAGTTTTCCAGATAATATTCCACCATTCTTCTTCAGAGGCAACTTTTTCCTTTACAACAGCATTTAACATTCCCTTCAGAAAGGCGTGATGCCTATATTCATCTTCTAAAATATATTTTAAAACATATTCTATTCTCTTATCAACACCCTTTTCAAGTACATGCCTTATATTTTTAATCATATTTTCCTCTATCCTAATATGCTTCTCCACGATGTTTCTTAATATTTTAAGTTCTCCCTCATCTATAGCTTTAGTTGTAGTTGAAGATATATTTATCAACGACCTATATATGCCTGCATGCTTTATAGAGTCGTGCGCTATACTTTCAAACAACTTTTTAATCAATATATTTTTTAACTGTGCTATTGATTCCCTTAACATCTCAGCGTTCTTTACCTCTATATCAATCTGTTTATTAAAAAATACAGCTACATTTTCATCCATATTTACACCACAGTAGATTGTATAACCTACTATATTAATATTCCTAATATTTTTTGAATAACTTCTATTTCATTAAGTATAATAATTTAATGAGTATCATAGAATATAAATAAGAGAAATCTATTCATTAGCTAATGGGAGGTAGTCGATGATCAAATATGGCTTGGCTTTATTGCTTGGAATTTTCTTTGTCATTTTATCCACTATTATAAATACCTATATTGGAATAAATTTTGGAATGGGATTCGGTTTTGGTTTACTGGCATTAATAGCGTCGTTCATTATCTTCAAAACATTTCTAAAAAATTTTGATAGAAATATCGTGTCACTAGTCTTTATTATAGGTACGAGCATGCTAACCATACATAATATTTTAGGTACTGGTATAATGCTTGTAGAAAAATTTGATGCTACATTACCCGAATGGTTTATTCCATCTAAAAATATCTTGGAGAAGAGAATGCTGGTTCCAAGTATATGGGTTACACCTATACTTATAATATTTGTAATAAACATTATGTCAACATTACTAGGTTTACTCTATACGATAACATTATATAAAAATTTTATAGAGGAGGAGAGACTGGTATTTCCAAATTTAGCTGCTTCTGCAACAATGATGGACGCATTATTTACTGGAGGAGAGGAGGTAAAAATAGTTTTTCTAAGTATTTTAACTGGATTTACAATATCCTTAGTCCAGCAAATCCTTCTTCTATTTAAAATAAATATATATTACTTTGATTTAACCCCATTTCTTCCTAAAGGAATAGTATTTGCATTTTCATTAAGCATAGGTTTCATGGCCGTTGGATACATAATTTCAGCATCGACCTCTCTAAGCACACTTCTATCTGGTTTAATAACCTATTTTATTATAAGTCCATATTCAATTTCTAAGGGAATTATTCCATATAGTAAAGATATACAATCACTATACAGCTCGTTAGTATTTAAGGTAACTCTCTCACCAGCTATGGGTATATTAATACTGGGTGGAATAGGTTTATCCATTTTTGGACTCATTATGAGGGGTAAAAAGAAACATGGTTATAAATATGGATATATAGATTTATACTATATTCTTTGGCGTAGGATGATTGGGGATAAAAAAGTGTTTATTACAATGTTTTTATTAACAATGTTACTCGGAATATCAGTATACATACTTAATCCTCTTGCACCATTGCATCCATTCTATAGTCTAATATTTTTCATATACTCTGTGTTTATAGGCTCATTTTTAGAACTTGTATTGTTAGTTAGAATGATTGGAGAGAGTGGAATGGGTATGGGCATATTTAGTATAGTTTTATATGATATTCCAATATTTCTAACCGGATATAGAGCCTATTCTGGATATATGACTGGAAGCATGTTTATACCTTCCTCCTGGGCAGCGCCAAGCATAATTGGATTAATGAAGTATAATGATAAATTCGATATATCTTTAAAAGAAATAGTTGGTGGAAAAATAGTGGGATGGATAGTTTCATTTATAGTGAGCAGCATCACAACACTATTATTATGGAGATATAGAGGTTTCGGAACTATATCGATGCCTGCAGTAGGATTGCTTCAACAGGCAGTATATATAAATATGTTAGCCAAAGGAAATGTCTCTGGTACAATAGATCCATTTACATTTATAGCTGGAGGAGTTGTTGGATCAATTTTAGAGGTAGCTACACCATTATCAATGATAGGGATAGCGCTGGGGATGCTTATACCACCTCAATATGTAGTAGCTCTCGGTGTAGGTGGGATTATAAGATTTCTAACAGATAGAAAAATGGGTAAAGAATATTTCAAGAAAAGGGGTATGCTTATAGCTACAGGTCTACTTACAAGTTCACTATTGGTTGAGATAATTTCTATAATAATAAGATCGGTTCAAAATGTATAGTTATTAATAAACGATACAACATTTTTTTCTTAACCCATCTAATATTAAGGTTAAATTATTCAATATCTCTCTACCAATAAGTCTCCTTCCATATCCTAAATATGGTGTCTCAACGTAGGTTTCAAACTTTATATTATCTATAACCACTATAGCTTTTGCGATTCTCATTATAATGGAACCGGCTAAAGTAGAGTAAGTTCTCCAAAAATCTCTGGGTAATTCACCTATCATAAAGAATCTATAATCCTCGTTTCTTAACATAAGTGAGCCTTCAAAACCGGTATCTATGGGAACCTCCATCTCCTCTGGAAACTCCATTCCCAGTATATTATATAGTTTTAATTTGAGAACTGGATAGCTTGTAGCTTCATTCTCCATATATTTTAAACATTTTTTAGCCCTATAGATCCTCCCCACCATTCCAACCTCCTCCTAATTTTAGTATCTTCACCCACTTTAAAGACTATTGCATGGCTTGGTACACGTTTAAGAGATTTTATAGCGTTTCCTACCTCCTTAAGTGTATCAAATGCACCTAAAAATCTACCATTAGCAATAACCACATATTTATTCATATATTTATTAAGCCTATCCTTTATTCTTAAATACTCTCTATTATTTATATCCACGTCTGTCTCCACTACACGATTTTTAAGCCACAGATCTATAGCTTCCTCAAATGCCTGAGATAACGTTAATCCTCTTCTAATAGCTTCGGCTTTAAATTCTCTTAACTTTCGTTCATCAACCTTTTTAATTACCAATGTCACCTATTTCACCTATATAATATAGGTAAAATAGGTGACTTAAATAATTAATGTTTCCTACATAATAATTGACTATTTATACCAGTAAAATTAAGGGACCATTTAGTATAAAATTTAGAAAAATTTAAATAAAAGATTATAGGAAATAAAATTGAGTTGAGTTATGTGTTAAATAAAGTTTTGATTTTTATATTAATATTTAACTGTTTTTTCAACTTAAGTGATGGGAATCAGATAAAATATGCTATTTCATTAAATTTTTCTATTGAGAGATGGAGTATAGATATATCTAATCCAGTTGAGATAAGGGTGGGGGTTTCTATAAAGGCTTATGAGGAAAATGTTACTGGATGTCCTGTACTTAAATTTAAAGGTAATGCTGAAATAACCATTGAAGTTACAAATGACCTAGGGAAAATAGATAGAAAAACCATAAAATATAGAGGAGGTATTGTCACATTAACAAAAATATTATTAAGTGGTAATAGTGGGGTAATAAGAATTATAAAGGTTAATTCTTCTCCCAAGGTGCATATGATTTTAGAAAACCTAACGTATTATAGGATAGAAAATAACTTGATAGTAATGTTTTCAACAGATTATCATCAAAGATATTTGAATAAAATTTTTGGAATAATAGGTATAATTAAATATGGATATAATGAAATGATGGAAATTGTAGGATATAAGACTCCACTACTGGTTAAAATAACTACTATACGTCAATGTTGTGTTGGTGGTGGGAATATAGCGACAATACCTGTTCAGATTTCAGACGATTTATTAAATTTCAATGATAGTGATATAGTCTTTAAATGGGGTACAATTTTTCATGAAATAACTCATGCCATATTAAATAGTAATGATGATGTTTTTAGAATAAGCTTCTGGTGGGGAGGGGATATTAAATATAATATGTGGTTTTGCGAAGGTCTTGCCGACTACATTGGAAGACTTTACATTCCACGCCTATTTTTAAATAAGTCAAATGTTTATCAAAAAGAATATAGTCATAGTCTTCATAGATATAATTATATTTTCAATCTCATATTAGAGAATAAAGGTACGATAGTTAATAATAAATATAGAAAAACATCTGATGCCGGGAAAAATCTACAAATAGCCTGGCATCCAGAGATGGAGGGAGCAGGATTACTACTCTACTTAGAGAAATTTAAAAGAAACTATATTTTCGATTTATACCATATCATTAAATTATTTAAAGAAGAGTTGATGAGAAGGGGGTTTAGATTTCAACCTGGATATGCCTTTCTGACGGAATATGGATGGAAAGCTGTATGGGGTCAAAGAGATTTCGATCCCTATGTAAGAGACACCATTCTAATAAAATTTTTAAGCAAAGCTGTGGGCAGAGATCTTGTAGAATTTTTTAGAAAAAACTTGTCCTATACAGTTTATGATGACTTATCTGTAAAAAATAAGCTTCCTTCTCCCATCTATAATGCATATATTGAAACATTAAATAAATTTAAGCCACGTAATCCCTCAACTTATTGCTTTTACATAAACATTTCTTCAAAATATTCATCGGCGACGGAGTCTGGATGGTATCCGAAAAATCATTATATTAATGTAAGTATAAGGGACGTAACAATCTATATGGATCATAAAGTTATTGTATTTAAAGGATGGTATGATTTAGATACTAAAAAGATTATATCCACTTCTAAGCAAATATTGCTAAAAGTTAATAAAAATATTTCTCTAGTAGCCAGATGGAAAGTAAAAATAAATGAAATATATATTAATGTTTCATCAGACTATTCTCAGGCAAGTGGATCGGGTTGGTATCTGATTAATAGTTTAGTAAAAATCAGCATTAAAGATACTATTATAGAATATAATAACTATACAAGAATGATTTTTAGAGGATGGCTAGATGAAAGCGGAAAAATAGTTGAAAAAGATAGCGTGTTCACTATTAAAGCAGATAAATCATATAGTTTTAAAGCATTATGGATAAAGGAATATTATATTAATGTTTCATCAGACTATTCTCAGACTAATGGGTCAGGCTGGTATCCAGACGGATCTATAGTTAATATAAGTATATCTGAAACACGAATTGGAGAACTATTTTATAATATTATATTTTTAGGTTGGAGTGATGAAACAGACACGATAATCGCTACAACACAAAACTATAGTTTCACGGTAAATAAGCCTAAAAAAATAATTGCAGTGTGGAGAAAGGAAATAAATATGATAATACCCCTATCTATTGTCATCATTACTATACTGATAATACTAGCCATTGTATTATTACTAAAACGAAAGAAGAAAGCCCTACCACCTCCTCCACCGCCTCCGCCTCCAATATAATTATTCTTTATAATGAAAGACGAATGTTAAAGATGTAGGTAAGGAATAAAAATCAGATACCCCAGAAGTCTTCATCCACTCAGTTGGCATAACTTTCTTCATCAAATTTATATACAGATGCTTGCATATAAACTTTAACATGATTTTATAATTATTTTAGGTATAAGAATAATTTTAACTACTATAATTCATTAATCTTTTAATCTCAATATTATTATACTTATTATTATTAATAATATTACTGTAAATATGAAG
>CAZKAY010000053.1:6170-6697 GCA_964550975.1 uncultured Thermoproteales archaeon
GGTTTATATCATATAAATATCCTCCTATAACATTTCCAGGTGTTCTAGCCACATTATTGAGGAAGCCCCATACGCCCAGCGTTAGGGGTACAAATTTTTGAGAAAATTTTTCAGCTTTTTCAGAAATATATGCAGATATGATTGGCGACCACATTATCCATACAAATGCTTGTAGTATCCATATGAAAAATATTTGGAAAACATTTGTAGCCATTATGAAAAATAGTAGTGAAAATATTCCAAGAACTTCCGATACAAATAAAAATATAACTCTCTTTCTAAGCCTATCAGAGATGTGGCCAATATAGGTTAATCCAAATATGGCAATTATATTTTCTATTAAATTTAGGATCGCTAGTTCGGAGGGTTTTACACTCAATTCCTTGGCCAAATATATTTGAAAAAAGTTTCCAGATATACTCCATGCAAAACCATCTATCATGCTTATAAAAAATATTTCTTTTAAATCTTTATACACAATTATTTTTGGTATCATTTCTATCTGGAAAATTATTCCTAAAGATTTT
>CAZKAY010000053.1:6707-14088 GCA_964550975.1 uncultured Thermoproteales archaeon
AGATTTTTCTTTTCTCTCTATTATCTCATATTTTCTTACTAAAATCATTAATGGAATTATTGCTATTAAGGAAATTAGAATTGAAATGGAGAATAATTGTTGAAAGTTGTAGTCTAATTTTTCATATAAATAGCTTCCAATGAAGGGTGAAATGGATGAGAAAACAATTGTCAGAGAAGATATAAATCCCAATGTAAAAGCTCTATTTTTCGATTCAACATACTTTGTTACAACAGCTGTTCTAGCGGTGCCGATCATCGCATATCGCATATCCATAAATATTCTGGCAAACATAAACATTATCAATGGATATAGAAAAATTGAAGCTATATAGAAAAATCTAGATAAAATCAATAATATATAGCTAATGCAATAGGATTTAAAATAACCTATCCTAGGAAAAAGTGTTGAAAATGGGATTCTTAGAAAAATGTTTATTATAGAAGATAAAGTATTTACAAAACCATAAGTAGTCATATCTATTTTAAGAGATAATACGTAATATGGATATATGGATGAGGTAAAAGCTATACTAAAAGTAAGTATAGAGAGAGTGGCAATGAAGTATATGATCGGCTTGTTTAAATACAGATTTCTATGCATGTTATTAATTAGATATACATTATATATATAAAGCTATAGAGAATTATTCATGTGATGATTTAACATGTTGTTAAAAATAGATAATATAGCAAAAGAAAATTTAGACGATGTAATAAATCTATGTATTCCAATACAATATCGCGAGAAAAAATGTTTTAAAGAAGGTATTAGGGTTAAGAGGAAATGGGGTTTATCCATGCTTGAAAAATACGATAGTTTTGGTAAAATAGCTTATATTAATGGGAAACCTGTTGGAATAGTTCAATATGAACCACTTCTAAAGGAGAGAGTTATAGAGATTAGATGTATATTTGTTCCAGAAGAAAAATATAGGAGAAGGGGTATAGGAAGAGCAATGCTTTTAAATCTCATTGATGAAATGAGAAAACCTAAAATATATTTTCAGAATAATAAACCATATGCTTTAGTAACATATGCCTTCCAAACCTCTGCAGGATATCCTCAGCATCTCTTTTACTCAAAAATGGGGTTTAAAAGAGTAGTAAAGGACGATCCATACCTACTCTATTATCCTCTTAAAGAAGGCTATGTATATAGGAAAACTAAGGAAAAATATATTCCTCAAAAAGAAGATAGGGGAAAGGCACTAATATTCTATGATCCTTTCTGTCCCTGGTGTATGTTTTTTGTAGATAAAATGAGGGAAGCATTGAGAGAAATAGTTCCAAATATAGCTATAAGAATTATAAATGAATTTGAAGAGAAAGAGGAAGTGGAGAAGAGAGGTACAATATATAACTGTATCATAAATGGAAAACCGATAAAAACATTTGTATGGGATAAAGAAAAATTTAGAGAGGAGGTGTTAAACGCATTAAGGAATGATTATTAAGTTATCTATATGAACCATCTATATTAGGTTTATATTATAATTAAAAATCGAGGGGCTATTTTCTCTTAAACATTTCATCAAAACTATATAGAATTTAAATCAGTGTGGAAACTTTTACGGGTTCATTTATTTCAGCAGACTTTAACACCGCCTCTAAAGTTGCTTGAAGCCATATCATTTGTTCAGCAGTTGTAATAGGCTCTACATCATGAATAATGGTATCTATAAAATGTTTTACTGCATCTAAATATGGATCGTTCTCAGAGTAGTTTATCTTCTTATCAACCAATACATCATCTTCTTCTGTATAAAGTACCATATTCTCATAATCCAGTCCACCCTTTTCGCCTAAAATTATTGTGTAGAAATGGTTTTTCATATGGGAGGCCCAACACGCTTCAAGATAAATTGTAGTCCCACTTTTCATCTTAATATATGCTGAAGCAAAATCTTCTACATCGAATGGACCACCGGGCACGGGTTTACCCCATCCACCCTTACCCTTACCTTTCGGACCAAATTTAGCGTATGTTGATCCAATTACATAATCACTCTTAAAATCGTCCATAAGCCAGAATGTTAGGTCTAATGCATGTACGCCTATATCATATAATGGTCCTGCTCCTGCTTCAGATTTAGTTGTAAACCAGCTTCCATATCCGGGTATACCTGAACGTCTAATATATCCACATTTAGCATAGTAAATTGGTCCAAGGTCACCTAACTTAATAAGCTTTTTGGCGGTCCTAGTTTTATTCATAAATCTACGCGTTAATTCTATCAACAATTTTTTACCCATCTTCTTACTTGTATCAAACATTTCTTTAACTTCTCTTGTAGATATCGCTGGAGGTTTTTCACATAATACATGTTTATTCATTTTTAATGAATCTATTGTTACGATTGAATGAAGTCTGTTGGGAAGACATATTGATACGGCATCAATATCATTTCTAGATAATAGATCGTGGTAATCTTTATAGAGGTTTTCTATACCATACTGATTTCTAGCTATCTTTAATTCATTTTCATCTATATCGCATACCGCTATAACTTCGGCTTCTGGAACTCTGTTATATGCTTTTAAATGATACTTACCTATACTTCCAAACCCGATTATACCTATACCTACTTTTCTCACAATATCACCAATAATAAATTTATAGAAGTAAGATATAATATCTTTATTGTATAATAGGTGAATTTCTTGACTAAAAGACTTTCAATAATAGATACTGAGAGATGTATTGGATGCCAGCTATGTATGTTTGCATGTACAAGAAGATTTGGAGACGCTGGGCTTGATAAAAGTGCTATAAGGGTTAGAAGTGTAGGTGGAATTGAGAGAGGTTTTACAGTCATCGTATGTAGAGCTTGCGAAGACCCTCCATGTGCAAAGGTATGTCCTACAGGTGCATTAATACCTAGAAAGGGTGGTGGAGTAATATTTAATAGTAGTAAATGTATTGGATGTCAATTATGTGTAGATGCATGTATAATTGGAGCAATATTTTGGGATGATGATACAAATAAACCAATAGTATGTACTCAATGCGGATATTGTGTAGATTTCTGCAAATATGGCGTATTAGAAATGGAGGAGAGGTGATTATATGGGTAAAGATCCCATCTCAAACATATTATATATAGATTTAAATAGAAAGAGATTCTGGGTTGAAGATAGAAGTGAGCTATTTGAAAAATATATTGGTGGAACGGGGGTAGCTATAAAGCTTTTAGAAGAAGAGGTTCCTAAAAATGCGGATCCACTTGGCCCTGAAAATGTAATTATATTTACTGTAGGACCGTTTAATGGAGTATATCCGATGGCATCGAAAACTGTTGCAATGTTTAAAAGTCCATTAACTGGCAATCTTGGTGAAAGTCATGCAGGTGGTAGAAGTAGTATAGCTATAAGACTGGCTGGATATGGAGGAATAGTTATTCGTGGAGTAAGCGATATACCAGTATATATTGCAATACATGAAAAGAAAGTCTATTTCCGTAATGCATCAACTCTATGGGGTATGATGAGTAGCTTTACTGTGGGTAGAATTATTAGGGAAAATGAACCGGGTGCTGGTGTTAGAACTATAATGCGTATAGGTAGGGCTGGAGAAAAACTTGTTAGATATGCGTGTGTCGTAACTGAGACATATAGACATTTCGGTAGACTTGGATTGGGAGCAGTATTTGGAAGTAAAAAATTGAAGGCAATATTAATATCTGGTAGAAGACATATACCTATTAAAGATAAGCCTCTATATAGGAAGATCTATGGAGAAATATTTGACGAAGCTGTAAATACACCTCTAATGAAAAAATATCATGAGATAGGTACGCCTGTAAATGTTCTTAGACTGAATAAGATAAAGGGTTTACCTACAAAAAATCTTCTGCAAAATTATTTTGAGCAAGCCGAAAAAATTTCTGGAGAATATTTTGCCGAAAAATTTCTTGGCAGGAGGGTTGCATGTTCACATTGTCCAGTTGGATGTATACATTTAGCTGCACTAAAAATACCATATGAAGATGTACCATACTTTGAGAAAACTATTTTTATCTCCTATGATTATGAACCAATATATGCTGTTGGATCGATGCTTGGAATAGGGGATCCGGAAGGTGTATTAAAGATTATACATGAAGTTGATACCTATGGATTGGATGCTATGAGTACTGGAGTAGTATTGGCTTGGCTCACAGAGGCCTTTCAAAGAAATCTAATTTCTATAGAAGATACAAATGGACTTAAATTTAAGTGGGGGGATTATGAAACATATATCGAGGCTGTAAGAAACATAGTATATCAACCAACAGAATTGTATAAAGCTGTTGCAAATGGAGTGGAATATGCATCTAAAATATATGGTGGAGAAGAATTTGCGATGGCTTTTGGTGGAAACGAGATGCCTGGATATCATACTGGACCCCTATCACACTTTAGTTATCTCGTGGGTTCAAGACATAGTCATCTAGATATGGCTGGATACTCATTGGATCAAAAATTGCTTGGAAAAACTATTGTATTGGAGGAGGCTGTGGAAAAACTTTTAAGGGAGGAGGAGTGGAGGCAGGTTTTAACAAGTTTGGTTATATGTCTATTTGCGAGAGGAATATATCAACCGGAAATGGTTTCAAATGCGTTTAAACCACTTGGAATAGAATTTTCAGTCGACGATCTAATGGAAATCGGCAAAATTATTCATAGAGAGAAGTATAAGTTTAAGATTAGAGAGGGATTTGATTTAGATAAAGTTAGGATTCCGGAGAGAATATTTCAGACACCTACGCCGCATGGATATATAGATAAAAAAAGTTTTCTCAGAATGATAGAGATATTTAAGACAAAAATAAAGTATAATGAACTTAAAATGAAAATATAAAATAATAGTTTACTACACCTAGCGATAATATACTGATGATATTTACGGGTAAGATAGGTGTAGGAGTTATAGGTTTGGGTGGGGTAGCCGAGATAGACATCTTCCATGGTATAAGTTTAATCAAAATGTTGAGATAAAGGCTATAGTAGATATAAATTTAGCTAAAGCTAAGAGAATTACTGGAAAATATGGTGTAAAAAATATTATACGGATTATTTGAAGCTATTAGAGGATAAGGATGTAGAGGAAAGGAAGGTTTCCCTATCATTAGAAAAATATAGAATTAATCTAGATATTTTTCAAAGGTTTCCTAGATTTCAGTAAAATTAAGGTCATACTGCTAGCTTTCTTAGAAAATATTCTATATTTCTTTCATCTATATCAACTATTTTAACCACTTTTTCTCTTGCTTTAAATCCTCTTATTATAACAATGTTTTGAGAAGATATTTTAAGAGCTTTAGATAGTTTTTTAATAAGTTCTTCATTTACTCTACCTTTTGATGGGCTTTTACTAGTATAGAATGTTAATATATTCTCCTCAATTTTAAATCCATTAAAACTACTTCTAGGCTTAACATAAATATTTAATATAAAACATTTTTCACCACATTTACTATACATATAAACCCACTATCTGTCGAAATATTTTCTAAAATCTACTAATTTTAAGATGAGTATAGATATTATACATATCGTAATAAATGGTGTTTCAGCTAAATATACATTATATATTGTAGGATTTAATAAAAGAGGATTTAACAAAGGTATTATGCCATCTACAATAGACTTATAAATTATAGATAGAACTAGATATTTTATTCCATACTTTATTGCAAGAAATACTAGAATTGTCGCAAATACATGTATAACTATCGTCACCGCACGTTCGATAATCGGTGCAAACACATTTAATGTGGATTGATTTAATTGTCTCTCAATAATCATTCTTTGCTTAATCGGAATTTGCTCCAACGTACTTGGCATAAATATGAATAAAAGTATATTAGATATATTTGAGATTCCAAGCATTATAGCCTCTATTCCACCGAATCCTAAGCCAAAGCTAATTGCATCATTATATCTAAATTTTCTATGCATCTTTAATATAAATATATATGATAGTCCGGATTCTAGAATTCCTGTCCTTAATCCAAAGTATATACATTCGCTGATTAATATGTATTTTGGATCTATTAGTGATAAAAATGACTCGGTAATCGTTATATCCATTAAAGTCTTAATAGCTATAGCTATAATCCATGTAATTAACCCCATGGCTAGGAAAATAGATTTACCCTTTCCTCTAGAATAATAGAATGCATATATGCCTACAAATAGCATTCCAATTCCTCCGAATATAAGCCAGGAATTAACCATCAACCCCACCTCAATATATATAGGTTAAAAATAATCCAATAAACAAGCATTATGTTTAGGAATATATATAAAAGTATAAATATATACGATAATTTATCCATAAACCTCTTCTTTCTCTCAAAATTGTATGGCGTATATAGTATCATTGGCTTAATTTTAGAAATATATCCAAGGAATAAATATATTATAAACTCGAGATTTCCTCCAACAATAATATAGAGTATGGCGACATTTTTTTCCAAATATAGGTCTGGATTACCTTTAATCGAGAAGTGGAATGCAACTATATTAGGTAAAATAGGATAACTATAAATCAATATCGAATTAAATAACATTACAAGTAGGATCATCATGAATATATGCGTCTTTCTAGGAAAATCTATTTCAATAGGCTTTATAACATTTTTTTCGGGAACAGGTTTACTTAAACTTTCAATTTCAGCAATCTTCTCCGAATATCTAATAGAAACATATAGGGCAATCAATATAGAGATATCTAAAACTACTACAAATAATAGTATGTTTTGAACGGTGTTATCTAAAAATATTGATAATATCATCAATAATATACCTTCAATTGAAAAGATTTTTGCGGCAAAAACATTTGTTTTAATCCATGCATTTTTACTAATATAGCTATATCCAATTCTTAATCCAAAACTAGGATTCATACCTTTTCGAGGAGCATAAATATAGGAGATGATTCCAGCACAAATCAATACAAGAGATAAGATAATTCCAATTAATATCATTTAACCACCTCCCATCAAATTATCTTTAATATCATTTATGAGAGAAACCATTTCATTCCAAATATCAAGCATTTGATCCAAAACTTTATCACCCTTTTCAGAAATACTATAATATTTTCTGGGGGAACCATTAGATATACTCCAAAAAGATTTAACTAAACCATTTTTCTCCAATTTTTTAAGAACCGGATAAAGTGTACCCACCTTAAACTTAATTCTCCCATTACTTAGCTCCTCAACAGTCTTAATTATACGATATCCATAGATAGGCTTATCACTTCTAGAAATAATTAATAGAGTTAGAATAGTATATGCGATGCTCCGCATTTCCTTTTTGAACTCTTTAATCTCCCCCTTCATACTCTCGTATAGAAATATATCGAACTTCTATATTTTTTACTTCATTAC
>CAZKAY010000054.1:0-11761 GCA_964550975.1 uncultured Thermoproteales archaeon
AACAAAATTTGACGTACAACCCTACCACTATATGGTTGAATAATAATGTTTGAATGCGGCTTAAGTACAGCATTAATCCTCAACCATAGCATAAATAATTTAATCAATATAAACTATATAATAGTTATTATTTACAAATCTCTCGTTCCCAAATGTTCCCTAATCATGAAAATAATATCATTAATAAAATATTAATGTATTAATTAAAAATATTAGAAAATACTTTTGTCATTATTTTCTAACTATTATGATTTAGGGACACCATTCCTTTGGTGGAGGTTCTTCATAGTTTAAATACCATGCTGGTTGAGGTAGTGGTATAAATCCATAGTTCCAGCATAATTTACAGAATTCTTCTGCCCTAGTCCTACTGTCAATAAAGTCTGAGACTATTATTATCTTACACTTCCATCTAGCTTGGATTAGATATTTAAGTACCTGTTTAGTCTCCTCCTCTGATATCTTAATACTTTTCTTATTTTTAACTGTAAACCATAGATTTTCTCTAAGAACTCCATCAATTGCTTCTAGAAACCTATTGTCTCCCAATAATATATAGGCTGACCCTATATTTATATAAATCTTAAAGTCTAGACCATATCTTCTCTTAACAATATATGAAATATTGTATATTGATTTTATCATAAGTTCCGATAAATTTAGCCCCCTAGTCCACGGCGGATTCGATTCGGATAAAATTATACATACATCTATATTATCTAAATATATTCCATCAAAACCCATATTATAAGCCTTATATATCTTATCTAAAACTATTCTATGCCATTCATCTCTCCAAAATTCAACATAATATTCTCCTCTATACTCTGTCCTCCCATGCACCCAGCTCTTATACCTAATCTTATACCAATAATCCCTCCATTTCTCAGCATGACCAAAATTTATATATCCCAACAATAATTCGCAATGCTGTTTAATCTTCTTAACATCCTTTTCAGACAACCCCTTCTCAAACTCTATTACAACTATCCTAAAATTCCTATCTATAAGCCTATCTACCCTCACGTTCATCAAATAATAGCATGCATAGTCTCTAACAATATAACGTAGCGTTTTTAAAACATTTTCAAGTCTATCGATCTCTGCCAGACAAGCATTATAATCTGCATTCTCAGTCCAGAAAACAGATGTATTTACAACATCTAAAATCTTCATCCAATATTTATCATCAGTCTTAGATAGACGATAAACTGCATCACTAAGCAGAAAACTATAGTATCTCCATAGATCCTTAACATCTTGAGACAGCCTGATTCCATGCATATTTACATATCTAGTAGAAATAGCATCAGTAATATTATATATAAAGTCTTTGAAACCGATTATCCTTATCTTGCCACGTTCTCTCAAAGAACATATATTCCGTAGAAATTTTAGAAAAACATTTAATCCATCTTTCTCAACAATATCTTTAAGCGAGACCGCAACTATAGTCGACCTATTTTCACTAAGAATGCTTGATATATTGAGACAACTATAGCTTACTGCAGTTAAAATAAATATATTTCCACGCCTAAATATACGTGTAACATTATCTCCATTTAAAACCACATATCTTATACCCTCGTCTTCTAAGATATTCAGTATATCATTATTTAAATCATAGACTGGTAGGAAAAAGACATCAGATATTTTAAGCAATGATATATCTCCCAACATCTTTAATGAAATCCTTATCTCCATTCTAGCCATATCAAGGGGAATCCTCGTTAAAGCTATATTCGAATATAGTGAGGGAATCAATACTCCAAGCCTTCCACCATAAACATAAAAATATTTTAAATATAAGGTAGTCACATAAGATATTTCTAAGTCGTGGAGAAGGTCGGAAATATTTCCATAAATTTTGAGAGCAGATCTACAACCAGTATCGACCACAAGTATAAGTGATAGTGCTGGACCAATTCCTTTCTCCTCCACATCATATCGTATATATTTAAAAGAACACTTCTCTACGATAACATTAGGATTAATCGTCAAAAAATATGTACCATTTACAACAAGATTACAATTGGTAAGCGATACATTTATAGTCCTAACCTCACCTTCATCTAAACATACTCCACTAATATTTAGTATAGAGACAACTCTACCTCTTTCATTCAAAACATATAGATGTTTCACACAACCCCTGGCCGAACCATTATTCATAAAAACAACATAAAGTGTATCATCAACTAGTTTAACCGATCTAATATTTATAGATGTATGTTTTTCAACCCTCATATTAAAATAATATATGGATAACAAAATAGCAATAACCAATAATACAACTAAAATTTTCTCTAAAACACTTAACATATCAGCCATATAATCCTCTTAAAGTAAATTATATCTATAGTTAAAATTTCTATCGATTACCACATCATTTTAATCATAATTTGCTTAGAATGATGACAGGGAGACAACGATTTATATCAAATATATTTTATTAACTATATTAATGCAAGATACATAAAGGAGTTAACATTTATGAGGAGTAAATAAGATGAGGTTATTCGATTTACTGAAAAATCCAACCAAATTTTTTGATAAAGTTAGGGAAGAAGACTGGAAACCCGCTTTCAAATTCTTTCTAACAATTACATTAATTCTTTCTATAATTACACCAATTGTAAATTATCTTGGAATCGAGAGTACAGATTTCTCCTCAGCATATCAAGCCCAAATCCTAGCCTATAGATTTTTAAAAGAATCTCTATTAATTCAATATGGAACTTATGCATATATAATCGAAGTATTTCTAATCATCGGGTTTGCAATCCTCACATTACTATCTCTAACAGGATTTATACACCTAACATATAAACTAATGGAAGGTAAGGGATCAATTCTAAATGCTTGGAAAGCATCCTGCTATGGTGTCGGTCCCTGCATATTAGGCAGATTTTTACCATACATATCATTATTCGCGGCATTCTATTCACTCATCCTACAACTTTACATTGGACCAAAAATTTTATACAAAGTTGAGGAATCGAGGGCAATAGTCTTCCTGGCAATCATACTTACCCTAACTTTTATCGAAATGTTTATGAAAGGCACAACCATATTTAAATAAATCAATCACTTATCACCATTACAATGCAATAATCCGTCCCTCTACATCTTGGATTTAAAGTTGTGGCTAGAGGCTAGTAGCATAAGGCTTATATATATCTATGATATAAGGTAATGCATATAATTTTAATAGTTGTGGATTTATGGTAGATAATTCATATTTTGGTAGATATCCTCTGCCTCCTCCTCCACCTCCGGAGGATTATGGGGGTCCTGTTTTTCCATTGTCTCCAGCCGCTATTGTATATCTTTTTCCAGAATATTTTTCTGAAAAGGCTAGTATAGGTGGTTTCAGGTCTCCATGTGGGAATATTAAGGTTAAACATGACAGTCTGCTTTGTTCAATGGTTATCGCAACACTGCTTGGAATGGAGGATAAGAAGATAATAGAATTCTATGTATATAGGGAGGGAAGAATATTAAAGAGAAATAGATTGGGTATAGTTAAAACAAATAATCTAGTACAAGTAGATTTTGGATATCTGGGTAGACGTATAGTAAACATGTATCCGGGTAGTAGAGCATCTTTATATAGAGTTATAATAGAGGGAGGTGAGAGATTCTCTCCAGAAAAATACTTTATAGGACAGGTATTTAAATATGATATACGTGGTAAAGGATTATTTTTAGAAGATAATCCTAAAAAACCTATGTGTGAGAAAATAATGATATATAGAAATGAGGCTGAAAAAATATATAATTCAATCAATGTTTTCAGGGCTCAGAGAAGCAATGAATATAATCTTGCAAAGTGGGATGTAATGCGTGTTATACTTGATATGCAGCCATCCGACGACTATTAATGAACTCCTATTTTTCTTTCCAGATTATCAAGGATAATAATTCTTATATAAATTAATGTTCTAGCACTTATTGGATATTAAATCACTTAAATCTATTGCTAAAGATAATAGGATGAATTTAAATAGTTTATATATAATATATTTTATGAAGTGATATGGCGATTAGTAGAGACGATATCGTTAAAATATTAGGTTTAAGATTAAATAGCCTACCACATTTTGTTAAGGCTATTCTACTTTTCGGCTCCTATGCTAGAAATGAGGCAGATGAGAGAAGTGATATAGATCTACTAATCCTATATGAAGACTTAAATATGGATAATCCAATAGAGCGCAGAAGATTTCTCTACAAGTTGATTATGAACTATATAGGTGATTTATATGATGCGGTCACAGTTATCGATATGAGGTTAAAAGATTTCCTAAACCCGAAAAACATTACACCTCTTCTCCTAAACATATACTGGGACTCGATAATAATCATAGATAGAACTGGCGGTAGAATAGAACTTTTTCTAAAACATATACGTAGAAAAATCCTTAAAGCTGGTTTAAAACGCATTAAGGATAATAAGGGATATTATTGGCGTCTACCAAAACCGATGCAGAGGATTAGAATACTATGAGTCTTAACCCAATAAATGAGGTTAGATATAGATACAGGTTGGCTAGACAAAATCTCACAAGAGCAGAAAGACTATATAAACTAGGTGACTGGGCAGGCACTGTACAGTCAGCTCAACTAGCAATCGAAAATTTTACAAAAACCCTAATAGCATTATTTGAGATACCGACATGGAGCCATGACCCATCCAATCAACTCCTTAATTTAATAGATAGGTTTCCTACCAATATAATCGATGAGATTCGTGAATTGGCGGATCTAGCTAGGGAATATGCGGTGGAGCATAGTAGATCCACGTATGGGGAACCCGATAAAGGATTAACCCCAGATGAACTCTATGGAGAAGGGGATGCACACCGAATTTTAATCAAAGCATATAGAGCACAAAACATAGTCAACGAGATTCTTAAAATACTTAATATCTCTATAAGCTAAGAGAATTCTGAGAAGATAACGAAGCTAAGAGACTTGTATCTGATATTATTGATTTAACTGTTAAGGTACGTCATGCAATATTTTTTCCTCCATTCTCCTTCTTTTCTCAAAATATTGGCTTATAGGAGATAATGCTCTATCGCAGAGTTCTGGTAGAGTTGCTGGTAAACGTTGTCCAAGCAATGCTTCAACCTTCTCCCTCAATTTTCTAGCTATTTCTGGATAATCTTTAACTATATTATTTTTCTCCTCCCTATCTTTTGGCAGATAGTAGAGTTCTTCTTCTCCAGGTTTATCGATAGTTGTAACATAGTTCCATTCTCTTGTCCTTACAGATACTCTTCCTCCAGCAGGTCCTATACGCCAGCCAGCCCATCCAATAATTATATAGTCTCTAATCTTCTCCCTTTCCCCGGTGACTAGTGGCCAAATATTTTCACCATCAACCTGTGGACATGGAATATTGAGTAAATTTAATGCTGTTGGGAATAGGTCGTGGCTTTGAACAAATTCATAAATCTCTTTACCCCTAGGTCCATCAGGATGCCTTACCATCCATAGTATTCGAGTATTAAATGGATGTAGTTCCTGAGGCCTTTTACCGAAGTGTCCATGATCCATTATTTCAGTTCCATGATCGCTTACAACCATTAGAATCGTATTATCCAATAATCCTAGCTCAACAATTTTCTCAAAAAATAGTCCAAACCATTTATCCACTAAAGTCACTTCTCCAAAATATAAAGCCTTTATCCTCTCAATCTCTTCAGGCGTAGCATTTTTAGGAGGCCTACCCAAAATATATTCTATCCCACTATAGTTTGGATAATAGAGGTCAGCATATTCTCTAGGAGGATCCCATGGCTCATGGGGATCAAAACTATCAATCCATAGGAAGAAGGGCTGGTTCTCTACACTATATTCAAGCCAATCCATAGCCTTCCCAAAAACTTTTGGAGCGAAAAAGTCTTCCTCCCCCCTCCTATCCATTGTATTTAAAAGATACTGAACCAATACTGGTGGAATATTTTCAGGATCCCTAACATATTTCAAAATTTTTTCCCAAACCATCCTAACATTCCCTGGACGCCAATTATCGGACTCCTGCCCCCTAATAAATTCATATGTAACAAAACCCCTAGTAAAGTTTAGTGTAGGCTTAAACATATGATATGTATCGGAAATCAAGCCAGTATAATATCCATATTCCAAAAGAATTTCAGCCAAAGTAGGTTGATTAGGAGGAATCTTATGCCAGCCAGCAGCATGATGCCATACCCCTCTCCGATCAAAATTATACCTCCATGGAAAAGATCTACAGCCAGTGAAAAATGCTCTACGCATCTGTAATGTCGGCTGACCCTCACCATAAGCCTGTCTAAAAACAACACTCTCCCCTGCAAGTCTATCAAGACTAGGCGTCTTAACAAAACCAAGTTTTTCAGATGAACCTATAAGATCCGCCCTAAAAGTATCTAAACACACCACAATTAAATTTAACCTTCTCATGATTAAATATGACCCACATCTCCTATATAATTTCTTCCAAATTTCAAGAATAAAATAGCTATACTATTCCAAATAAATGCCATACAATATGTATTCAAATAACCTATACTTGTCATCAATATATTAGAAAATATTTATCCTAGATATGACGAGGAAAGAGAAGATTAGACTTAAAGTAGATACGGGGGCAATATATACATCTATACCGAGAAAAATATTGGAGAAAATAGGCATAAAACCAATAGCAAGGAAAAAACTATATAACTTCGATGGAACATGTATTGAGAGAAATATAGGTGTAGCGATAATCGAATACAAGGAACATAGAGCTGGAATAACAGTAGTATTTGGAGAAGAAAACGATGCAAAAATAATTGGAATAACAGCACTAGAAGAACTAGGACTAAAAATAAATCCAATAACAGGAAAACTAGAACCATATATACCGAGACAATAATCATCAATATTATTCTATAAAATAGGTTTTTACCCCCATTTCTGAGGCAATTTTAGCCTGTACTTCATCACACGTCAATATTTCACCATATTTTTTAGCCTGCACTATATATAATGAATCATATATTGTTATACCATGCTTCAATGAAATTTTTAATCCATCCTCCACATATTTTACCTCATCCTCCAACACTATTACCCCCACCTCTATAATATCCAATAAATCTTTAAACAATTTTAAGGCATAGTCTGGATTAATAAGCCTCCTTATATAGCAGTGTTTCCATATAGCGTTTCCAACCTCCTTTACTATATGGTCTATAGAATATAGTGGCCTCCTATACCTAATATATCTACCAACAATACTCCAATCCTCTTCACGTAAAACATATTTGACTAAAGCAGAAGCATCAATGACTATCACGATCCTCCCTCACATATCTAGAACCAGTACCTCTAGATGTTATAGGCATACCCTTTATAGTCTCCTCAAGTTTCTCAATCATCTTTAACTGCTCAAGCTCCCTAACCCTCCTCTCAACAAAGCTCCTCAACTCCTCACTCCAATTAACATCATGAAACACATCCATTTTCTTCTTCAACTCCCTAGAGACACGGAAAGACACGACAACACTCATCATTCACACCAACATATATATTGTAATACAAAAATATAAATATTCTGTAATACAAAATTAATCCACAAGACAAGAATAGAAGACTAAAATAATAGGCTACTCCAATATAGACATTATCTTTCAGGGAGTAAAGGTACCTGGAGGAGCAAGACTCGAAGTAGCAGAAAACCTTAGAGAAGACATAGACCTAATAATAGGAAGACCAGAAATAGATGCATGGGACATAATATTTACACCAAGCGGACCCAAACCCAGAAAAATACCAATAGAATTTGAAATAATATAGATTCCTACCTCTATCAGCCATATCTTTTAAATATCTGTTCTAGATCCATAAACCTATATCTACATTATTGAAGCTCTATTCTATATCGCATTTTACACGTGAAATCAAAGCCCTTCCACTACTACATGTTTCCTCCAAAACCTTAAGCCGATCCTCCCGATCAACAAACTTCATACTCTCAAGTCTCAGACTTTAAAGTCTCATACTCTAAATCATAAAATACTATAAAACCTTTCGAACAAATATTCACTACCCAATCAAATAAAATAATCATTGAAATATAATAATATTTCATCATTAACTCTTCATCTAAACTATATAATTCATCTCTACCAGATTCAACACAATTTCTAACTATTCATTGTATTGCTGAAACTAACTGTATATCTTTACTTCCCCATTTACTTGAAAACAGTTATTCCAAGCAATCTACATACCTCTAAGAGTTCTTCATTAACATCTCTACAAATTACACTCACTCCATTACCTTCTTTCCTATAGAGCATAATTTAACTTATACTTCACCTCAACCTTGATCTCCAATTTCCATAACGTACAGCATCTACACACTTTTCTCAAAACACTAAAATACAAATATCTCCCCCGATACCTAAACTTTTCGAGGCTTCCATAAATGATGAAAATCAGTAATATTTATAAGTCTACATTTTAAATTGAATATATAGGTGTTACCATTGAGTAGACTTGTAACGTTTTCCGTAAAAATACCGAGGGAGCTTAGGGAAAAGATGGAGGAAATCGATATAAACTGGGCTGAATATGTTAGAAACGCCATTAAAAATAAGGTTAGAGAGATAGAGAGAAAAAGAGCTTCAAGAGAACTAGATAATATAAGGAAAAAGACTAAAACGGTGAAAACAGATGAACTCTTATCATGGATTAGAGAGGATAGACAGCGATAGTTTAAAGAGAAAAATAGTTTTAGATGCAAGTGTAGTGGCTAAATGGATTTTATCTGGCGAACCATGGGAGAAAAAGGCATTGGAACTCAAAGAAAAGTTTGTCAACGGTGAAATAGAGATATATGAACCAATACTAATAGTATATGAAATTGCCAACCTCCTCTTAAGAGCTGTAAAAGAGGGAAGAATAGATTTTGATGACGCAAAAACAGCAATGAAATCATTAAATAAACTAGGAATAGAATTATTTGAAATAGATTTCAATCAAGGATCAGAGCTTTTAAACACGGCTAAACAACTCCACACAACAGTCTATGATACCGCCTACATCTCGCTAGCAAAAGAACTTAAAGCCACCCTTATATCAGCCGACGATGAAATGTGTAAAAAGGCAAAAACAATCGTAAAAACCAAACATTTAAAAGAAATCTAAGATAATCAATAACATTATTTCTCATACAGCTATAAGCCAAAATTGTTTGTAAGGAACATGGTAGTTCTGAATAAATAATTCCTTAATTAATAAAATCCGATACATCTAGAAATATAATATGTACTAATACAAGTTACAAGAATTCTCAATTAAAAGAGGGTTTAGAGTAATTTCTTCTTCTAAGGAAGGATGGATGTGGCTAATAAATCGATATGAATGTTTAAAGGATGGATATTTGAAATAATGTTAATAGAAGTATTCAAAAATTTGATAATAAAGAAATGTTGGAAGAGTGTTAAGGAGGATGACATAATATGGGAGTATGATGTTAAGATATTGGAATAACAGCACTAGAAGAACTAGGACTAAAAATAAATCCAGTAACAGGAAAACTAGAACCATATATACCGAGACAATAATCATCAATATTATTCTATAAAATAGATTTCTGAAACAATTTTAGCCTTATACTTCATCACAATATTTCTTCTATATTTTTCTACCTAATACATGTTTCCTCTAAAGAGGTTTAAGATATTCTGATAATTTTCTTATCCATTTTTCAAATATTGGTTGATGCAAAGCGTTATACTTCTCTGCAAGAGTATATGGATCCAATTTTAATAAATTTTATCAAAATATTTCTTTAAGATTATTTGTTCCAGTTAACTCCTCAAAATATGGTGTATTAACTCATGATTAACTATTCTAAATAAGCTTGTTTTACCCCTAGTGTCACGTTTATCAACGTACTTAAAATTAATCAAAATAATATTTTCAAATTTATTTCAGTCCTATCTAAATATAGATATATTTCTCTTCTATAAGCGGCTCCACAGTCAGAGCATTCATCCCTTATCGGAAAAACCTATAATAGTCAGGGATTTCTATTAGTACATATTTAATATTAGCTGTATTACATATAATATCTGCATATTTTTGAATCCTGTCCCTAGGATTAAGCTGTCAATAACAACTTTAAACAAATATATTGACCCAGAAAACATTTTGGAAGGTCTCATGCCAGTCAGAAAACTTATATATTTTAATTTTTAAAAATTAAATAACTTATGTTATTAATATTATTAATGTTTGGGGATGGTTATGAGGGGTCTGAAGACCCTATGTCTACTTTTATTGATGGTTCTGTTGTTTTCAATGTATAGGGTTTATGGAGCTTTGCCAGAGTTTATTGTTATGGGTAGAGTTATAGGTTTCTCTAATAATCTTATTTTTATTGAATGTGAGTATGTTTATGATGGAGATAGTTGGAGGGCTTTTTCAAGGATTTTAAATGGTTCACCGCCGAATATAGATGCTTTAAGAGATTTAAAGATAGGTGATTATGTTATAGGAGTTGCTTATGGAACTATACCATGGGATAAGAATGGATGGTATAAGGGTTGGATAACTATCGCCAAACTTTCTAATGATAGGGAGTATGTAACGGATATATATGGGGATATTTATAATGTTAAACCTTTTCTAGGGGGGTTTAGAATAGAATATAGTAGTGTGCCTGAGGATTGTAGTGAATGTCTATGTCCAGTAAAGTATGTTGTATTGGCTCTTTATGATAGAGATGATAATTTATTGTTAAATAGGACGATGTATAGGGGGGATAGTTTTAAATATATTTATGGACATGATAACGGATATGCGGGTGCATACAATATATATGTAAAATTTTATAATGGTAGTTTTCAGAAATGTATTGGACCTCAAGGTCATTGTATATTTACAATACATTTTGAGGAAATTGCGGTTAAGTTTAGGGGGATTGTTGTTGATGCTTCATCTCAATGTGATGTGATTGTTAGGATTGATGAGGTTTTATTGGATCCTGAGGGAAAATTATCGCCGGGTAAATATGCTCATATAGATATTGCCTGCTCTACCTCCGAATCTAATGTTGATTGGCCTTTACAGAAAGGTGATAGGGTAGAGGTATATGCAAAACATTTTAGCTACTGTGATTGGAATTATAAGGGTTATAGGATAGTTATTGGTGTATGGATATATTCAAGGGATAATCCCTATGATGGATATTTGAAGAAGATAGGTGGAGTAAAGTTTAATGCAGATATATGGGTTGATAGGGGTTGTGGCTCAACCTATTATATTGGAGATCCAATTAAAATCTATTTTAAGGTGAATTTGAAGGCATACGTAGAAATTGTAGATGAGTTTCCAGATGGTTCTAAAAAATTACTTGCATGGGGGTGGGCGGAGCCAAACAAAGTATATCCTATTAGTGGGAAAATAGGACCCCCGGATGGGTATAGAATATTCCATATATATGCTGAGGATGAAAGTGGAAATAAAGTCCATAGTCAATGCTATATAAATGTTAGGAGTAAAGAGATGCCTGATTTAACCATAAGTTTTATAGAATATTCTCCGAAAAATCCTAGTGAAGGAGATACCGTTACATTCGATATATCTATAACTAATATCGGTGACTCTGCTTCCGGGAAATTTAAGATCGCTTTAAAGATTGATGGAAAATTTTTTAAAGAAATAGAGGTGTCTATGCTTCAACCCGGAGAAGAGAAACATATATCTTTTACAT
>CAZKAY010000054.1:11771-13986 GCA_964550975.1 uncultured Thermoproteales archaeon
GAGATAATAGTTGATTCACAAAATAGTGTGGTGGAGAAAGATGAGCAAAATAATGTTAAGACAATATATATTTACGTTAAAGAGAATAATCCTCCAGTAGCAGTAATAGATAGTATATCTCCAAATCCAGCTGTAAAGGGTGATACAATATATTTTAAGGGACATGGATATGATCCGAATGGAGATCAGATAGTAGAATATGAGTGGAAGTCAAGTATAGACGGGTATTTAAGCAATGAAAGAGAATTCGCTACAAACAAGTTGTCAGTAGGAAAACACACTATATTTTTTAGGGTAAGGGATTCAAGAGGTAAGTGGTCTGAACCAGCTGTATACCAGCTAATAGTTAAGGAATCCCTTAAAGTTAGTTTTCTCTCTGAGAACATAGAAATAGAAAAACCATATAAAGTTATATTTGATATAATTATTTCTCATGGTCCTTCCGGAAACTATAATGGCGAAATACTAGTCTATGCGCCTAATGGTAGACATTATTTACAGGAAATCAGGATTACATATAAGGGAGGAGTAAAGAAATACGTAAAAGAATGGGATGTACCGGGAGATGCTGTACCAGGAACCTATATAGCATCCTTAATCATAAAGGATGATAAAGGATTCGTAGTTGCAAGAGAACTATCCTATTTTTATTTAAATGATCCAGATAAAAGTTATATTGAAGTCCTTAAATTTATAGATAATATAAAGATAATTCATATACATCTACAAAGATTTAGAATAGAATATAGAGATTTCCCAATAGACTCTACATTACTAATGTATACATTTAAACTTGACATAATAGGCTTTAGCATTCGTTGTATAGAGGATCTTTATTCAATATATAGTTCAAGTAAAATGGGAATTATAAGTCCAACAGAACCCTATGATGTAACCATCATACTTATACCTAAAGAAATCTATGGACATTATATTGGTTTTAAATTTGAAACACATCCACTTGGGGTTCCAAATGATGTAATAAGGGAATTTTTAATAGATATATTGAAAAAGGAGTTTTTAGAGAAGATAACATCATACCCTTCACTCCCATTACCATTAGAACATTTAGCTATAATTTCAAAGGATATATATGATAGCTTTAAAGTAAATACTTATACAATGTTGACTATACCTATTGAAATAAAAGTCGAATATCTAACAAATCCTGAATTTAGCTATAAGCTTGGTCGAACAATAGGATTTTATGTTAGATTCATTGATCCAAGAAATAATAATCCAATTGAAAACGTAATTATCCATTGCTTTATTGGGCCCTCAGAGGAAAAGGCTACCTCGGCACTTATCTCTAGTTCTACATATTATTTAGGTAATGGAATATATAGGATTGAAATCCCGACCCAATATGTAAAAAATATATATCATGTTAACAACTATAGGGTATATTTCTATGGTGTAGCACCAGGATATATAGGCATATCTTCAGCTAACTATGTGATAATTACAGATGACCAAAGCTTTGGAGATATAAGTAATCTAGAATTCTCAGTTTCTTCAAATGATGTATCCTTTTCAGAGGAACTAACAATAAAAGTTAACTTTAATGCTAAAGCCTATCTATCAAATGGAAGATTTGATGTAAAGGTAAAGGTAATTAAGAAAACTTTCTTCGGCCTATTAACAACAACGATTATTGAAAAAGAAGGTACTATAGGTCAAAATAATATTATAATTAAATTAAAAGGAGATCAAATAGCAGACTGGATCTTATGGTGGCCTAAAGCAGGAAAATATGATATAAAGATTATAATAACATTAACATATCATCCATACCAGTCAACATCAACGGAAGAAATAAGCGAAGAAACATTCTATATAACTATAAATATTCATAACTAAATGCCCATAAAAAGAAAAGGATAAAGAAGTTTTAATAGAAATTTTCTCTCTCCCAAAGAAAACAATAATAACATTTCTACTTAAAACTAATTGAACCAATCTGCATTTCACTCAGAAATAGTTTTCATATTATGTCCCTCAAATTCATAAATATATATTTACAGTCTAACTGCTTCTTTTATATCATATTGGTTAAGAATAATAGGAAATATAGTAGAATTATATAGGAGGTTTATGAATATATTGGATATTGTTATAAAACTTGGGGAGAAATATTATTTTGGTCGTGGAAAGGGACGTGCTTTTAAGGTTAGAGATCTTGCATTAAAGATTTTTGATGAAACTAGAAGACTTG
>CAZKAY010000055.1:0-13545 GCA_964550975.1 uncultured Thermoproteales archaeon
TTCATTTTTATAAATTCATCTGAAGCTTTTTCTCCATATTTTTCGATTAATTTCTTTGCAAATTGTTTAAATTCATCTAGGGTGACCGCCTTTCTACCATTTATTTCAGAGTAATATGCAGAATCTATGATAGCCATAACTTCAGCCCCAATTTCTTCATTTAGAAATGATTTTCTTCCATTAATTATACACTTGCACATATTTGAAATTTCACATATAGCTGTATTTTCAAAAATTAGTTTCTGTGAAACCTCTATAGTTTTCCTAGAACCAAGATAATCTATGTGATCAATTATAGCTTTTTCTCCAGCACCTTTTACCTTTAAAATACCCTTCGAGCCAAACATCATTGTGCACTCATATTCACAACCACTCCAGGAAGCCTCAATTAATGCAGTCGTCCATGAACCATTTCTTTCATTCTCAAATTTTATTAAAACATGGGCATCATCCTCAACATTTATTTTCCTAAACGTTCCTGCGATATATCGAAATCTACTTTTTATAGTAATACCTGTAAATTTCTCAGCCTTTACAAGAACTGGTTTTTTATCAAAACCTATTAGAAACCATACAACATTTATTGCATGTGAACCTAGATCTAATAATGATCCTCCGCCACCGATCTCAGGAGACCAGAACCATTCCTTTTCCTCCGGTCCACTATGAGAGCAAGGAACTATTAGATATCCAGGCTCCCCTATTATATTTGCTTCAACCAGTTTATGAAACTGATAAAATCCTCCAGCAAAAACATAATCTTCATTAACCTGGAACATTTTTCCAGTTTCCTTAACGGTTTCAACTATCTCTAAAGCTTCTATATAAGTTCTACTCATAGGTTTCTCAACCATAACATTGGCTCCAGACTTAAGTGAATTAATAGCTATAGGCTTATGAAATTTATGAGGTGTACAGATATCTACTAAATCTAAATCTTCTTTCTCCAACATTTCACGATAATCTTTATAAATCTTAATAGATGTCATTATATTCCTTAATCTTTCAGCCATATTATCAAAACCATTACTCCTCAATTTTTCAATTTCTCTTGGAAAAACATTTTTAATTTCCCTCATAACTCTCTTTAAAGCTATATCTGAAGGATCAGCTATCGCTACTAATCTAGCTTCCGGAATCTTAACATAGGCTGGAAGATGTGAATGAATAAATCTTCCTCCAGCGCCTATAACTCCAACTTTTAACTCTTTCATAGACACACCATAAGTACACTTTAACACTAATAGTTTTCTATAATAAATGCCTTAAAACTTTTTCCAGTAAATGGAGACCGTCCAAAATGTTTTAGGAAGGGTTCGCTTATATTAATTTATACCGCTAAATTTTAGGAGAAGGCGAACCTCAATTAAAATAGTTGGAGTACTATAAATTTATTAATCTATTGCTTTCTATGTTATTTTATGAAAAAGGTTAATGTTTGGCGCTGGAAGAAGAGTCAACTTGAAAGACCCGTTATTAAGGGTAGAAGTTCTGATTCGATTTCAGAATTGGCTGAACATGAGGTTCATAGTGATGTTATTGTTGCTGGCCGTACTTATAATGAAAATGTTTTCTTTCCTTCTATTGTTAGGCTTCATAATGGTGAAATTTTAGTAGTTTATAGAGCTGCCCTTACACATGGTTCTCATACACCTGGTAAAATAATGTGTGTTAGGAGTAATGATTATGGAAACTCGTGGTCTTCTCCTGAAGTAATTATTGATACATTATATGATGATAGAGATCCGCATGTTACACAGCTTTCAGATGGAACTCTTATACTTACATTCGATGTGATAGAACCTGTAGGTGCTCATATATATATTTCTATGAGCTATGATAATGGATATACATGGACTAAACCTTTCAAAGTTTCCGATAACCCTTATGTTACGTCAGAAAATGTCTTAGAACTTCCGGATGGGAGACTTCTCCTACCTGTCTATCGGCCACGCTATTTAAATCGGAGACATAAAGGTATTGATAAATGGGAATATATGCGATATCTGGCCAAAGTAGAGGAGGGTTTAGAGAAAAGAAGCCCTGACGATATCTTTAGGCTAGAAAATCCTTATATTTCATTATTATTGATGAGCGATGATGGAGGTAAAACTTGGAAGGAAAAATGTATTATAGGAGAAGAAAAGGAGGGAAGAGCTATAGGATTTAATGAGACGGCCTTAGCGTATCTCGGAAAAGAACATATTGTTGCTGTTATGAGGACGGATGCTCCATGGGAAAATGCATGTATAGCTCATTCATATGATGGCGGAGAAAGTTTTGAGAAACCGAAAACGCTTCCTGTAAATGCTCATGCACCCCACATGTTGGTATTAGATAGCGAAAAAACTCTATTAGTATATGGCAACTGTGATTATACAGGTGGATATGTAACTAGATATGTGGAAGCCATGATAGGAGATCCAAATAGAGATTTTAGAAATGCTATTCCTAAAATCATATATACTGGGAGCGGAGGCGACGCCAGCTATCCCGAAGCAATTTTAATTAGAAATGAGATAATTTTTACAGTATACTATGATGCGGGTATCGGTATAATAGGTGGAAGATTTCTCAAAATATCTGAATTAGCTAAGTAATTAGGTGTATAGTAAAATAGTATAATAGAACTATAGTCTAATTTAATAACTTTATATTTTAAGCGATTCGTCCTTAAATGGAGAAATTTTATTAATTATTGGCTAAATAGCTGGAGATATGGATGTTTCCAGTAATTAATTGGAATTGTTTCCAAATCTTTCATAAAGAATATCGGATAGATTTAAGAGGTTATGAATAAAGTATTTGTGATATTTGATGAATTATAGAGAGATTAGAGATTATTACTCATCCCAGGTAAAACAGAGCTAGAAAACTATCAAAAATATTTATAAAGAAAAGGCGATTAAGCTGATTATCTTTTTCCTCATATTATTTATAATAATATTCTTATAAGTCTTTTGGAATACTGGCTGTGACGTATAGGGAAAAGATATATTAGTGAATAATATATGTATTAGGCTTGTTGAAGGTTATGATAATTGCTGGTATCGATGAGGCTGGACGAGGGCCTTTAATTGGGCCTATGGTTTTAGCGTGTATTGTAATGGATAACGAATTAATTAAATATTTAGATAAAGTAGGTGTTAGAGATTCTAAAATTTTGAGTAAAAATAGGAGGAAAAGGTTATTTAATATAGTTACGAGACTTGCTACTAGTATCTATATTGTAAAAATAGGTGTTAGGGAAATCGATTTAGCTGTAAATAGGATAAATATAGATGGGTTAAATGAATTGGAGGCTAAGAAGGTTTCAGAAATAATTCTAAAATTACCGGAAAGCGTTAGAGAAATATATATTGATTCACCAGATAAAGATTCCATGAAATTTAAGAGGAGAATTAGAAAATATATTGGAGATAGGGATGTTAAAATTATCTGTGAGATTAATGCAGACAAAAAATATAGAATAGTTTCAGCTGCATCGATAATAGCCAAAGTTATTAGAGACGATATTATAGATGAGTATAAGAAAAAATATGGTGAAATAGGCTCAGGATACCCCTCGGATAATAGAACAATAAATTTTATAAAGAATTGGCTCAAAGATCATGAAGACTTTCCACCTATTGTTAGGAAGTCGTGGAAGACTCTTGAGAAGTTTCTTCACTAACTTCTTCCCCCTTTCTTAAATATTTTAATTCACAATATCTTTTAACTGAACAATAATCACATTCCCAGCTATACCTAGGAGAATCCCAGTGTTCATAAAGTCTTTTAATGTCTTCATCGCTTAACTTTTCATCAATTTTGTATTCTAATATTTCATTTGGAGTAAAATATAATAGATATCCTTCTTCTAATCCTGTAAGCCACATATACATCTTTACTTGTAGAACATGTTTTTCTGATGGAAGGTTTTCTGATGGAAGAAGTGTAAACTTAAAGTCTATAATACTATTATTAATAATTGCATCTATCATTCCGATAAACCGATATCTTTCATTATTGAGAATAATATCCTTATAAACTATTTTCTCATCCCTTTTACCCAGTATCTTTAAAATACCTAGATGTATTAGCTCACCTAAGACTATTCGTGGATTTATAGATATAGAGTATTCTAGCTCAGGTAAGTTTCTAAGCAATAGCATTTTCCTCTTACATCCTATAAACTCATGTACAGTAATTTCATTTTCTCTTAATTCCCTACCTATAAATGGTTTCAAATATTTTTCAATCGAATGATCTAATATTTTCCTCAAAAGATCTTCGATCAAAAAACCACCATCTAAATATTTTAATAATATCCATAAATAATAAATAATATAAACTTAATAATATAATAACATTACATGTGCTTCAGCATATCTAAGTAGATTTTTAAATAGATTGAAGAATAATTCTAGAATCTGTGGATAATATATAAATAATCCGGCTGGAAGTAAATGCCAGTAACATGTCCCTTTAAGATCTTTTACTTTAAAACCACATTTTAAAAAGATCTTTTTAAATTCGTCTACAGAGTATCCTTTTTCATATATTAATACTGGAAACATCTTCTCTGTTCTGAAAGGAACTCTATCTCCAAATCCATATTTATTCTGAAAATATTTAAGAGTATAACTGTTAAGGGAACTTATGATGCATATAGAGTTTTTCTTTAATACCCTAGAGAATTCTTTGGCAGTATTATCTGGGTTCATAAAATGATTAAAGGTTAATGTACAGATAATTGATCTAAAAGACTTATCTCTAAGGGGAAGCATTTCTCCGTCAGCTATAATTGAATAAATTTTGTTACTGATATTTCTCTCTTCAGCCTTTTCTAGCATCTTTTTTAACATATTTTTACTAATATCTAAAGCTACAACTTCAATATTCTTCTCAGCTATTTTCAATGCATATCTTCCAGTTCCACAACCAATATCTAAGCATATTCCATCTATTTTCTTAATCCATTTATCTATAATTTTCTCCTCTCCAGTCTCGATTTTTCTAGTCCAATATAAATATTTTGATGAATCATATAGGTCTGCCATACAATTGTAGGCGTATCTTATACCATCCTTACCCTCAAGAACTCTATATTTCACCTTATTAAACCAGTATTTATCTTCTAACGTCATATCTCATCCTTGTTAATCTGATTGATATTATTTAGTATTTTTCACTAATATTTTATCGAGCCAATTTAAATAATTCATACTACCAGATATTATTAAGGAATAATATAAGTTTTTAAATATGTTTTGGGAATCATCTTAAAATATTCCTTAATAATATCTTCGAAGTATTAAGGTTCAATAAATAAATTTGATTATATATAAGATATAGCATGAACCCATTTTCAAAGGACATAGATATAATTTTATCCAAGATAAACAAAGACAATTTATCTATTAATATAATGGAAGAACTATATAGGATTAAGGATAGACTTATAAAAATGTGGGAGAGGGGACTGATTAAAAGTAATCATTCAGTAATGGAGTTTGTTATTTCATATTTCTTACTTAAAAATGGATATTGGGTTGAGGTAGAATATTTTTTGGAAGATTCTCTCATATGTGATATATATGCTGTCAAGGATAATAGAAGTTTAATAGTTGAAGTCGAGACTGGATTTGTACCTCCCACAAACGCTGTAGACCCAGTAATGTATAGATATTCTAGAGAGATTAGTAAAATTGTTAGGTACAGTCAATATTGTGACGAGTTTGCTTTAGCTACACCTCCATACCATATACTTTACATTCCAAACATATTTATAAGACCCAGAAATATGAGAAGTATTGATGAAGCATTAAAATTGAAGGAGGTGTTAGACAAATATTATAGGAAACCGTCGATAGAGATTGATAGAATTTTGAATGCGAAAATAAATTATGTATATATAGTTTATGTTGATATGGTTGATGTAATTGTAATAGATGTTAACAAATATATTGCCAATATTAATCAAAATTTTCTGGAAAAAATAGCTGGAGAGAGACGTTTTCCTTTAAGCTAGTTCTCCTTTAATCCTTTGTCTATATATAGATTAACCAACTATAATTCTATCCAATATAGACATTATTCTAATATATGACTTTATGTAGGCGGGGGCGCAACTTTACTTGCTTCAGACCATTTTATAAGTTTTATAGGCTTATCGAGTTTCGATAATAATACTATTCTTGATGGATAGGATTCGTCGATAATTTTATATCCAGTTTTTTCTGCAAGCTTTTTAGCAAATTTTCTAATATCTTCAGAGCTAGGCATGGCACTTCTAGGTAAACGTTTTCTAAACCATCCTATATCCATGGCAGCTTTAGGTTCAACATATGTTGGTTGAGCCATTTTTATAAGCTTTGCATATCCATCTATATCTGTCATATTCAAACCCTTTACCAATGTAATTCTCATAACTGTTGGAATACTAAGTGTATTTAAAAGACTTAATGTTTTCATTAATCTGTCCCAAGCATCCAAAATTAACGGCATGGCTGTTCTATTAAATATATTTTTATTGGGGCCTACTACAGATACATATAATTGGGATGGAAGAGGGTCAAGTTTTTCTAATATATCTGGTCTAGTACCATTTGTAACAACAAAAACTGTTTTAAAGCCGTGTTTATAGAACGATTCTATTAATTCTCCAAGATATGGATATAAGGTTGGCTCACCAACTAAACTGATGGCTGCATGTATGGGTCTCATAGCTTCCTCTAAAATTTCTTTAGAGACGTTGGGATTGGTTTTATAGCCGGATAGTATTGCTCTCCATTCCCTCAATGAATTTTCAACTATTAGTTCTGGATTATCACTTTCAAATTTCCCTGTAATCTCGATCTTTGATCCAAGTTCCCTTAAATGTGCTCTCCAGCAGAAAATACATTCTTCATTACAAAATATTGTCGGAGACATTTGTAAACATCTATGTGTAGGAATACCATAGAATTTTTCCTTATAGCAATATATTCTACCATTACTATTTAATGCCTTTTTAACCCATATACATGGCTTTACAACAGCAAATTTACCTACAAAATGATATCTCTGTTTCCTATATGCCTCTCTAATATTCTCCAATAATTACACCACAATTAATATTTATCAATAAATATCTATTAAAGATAGATTAAATAAGTTTCTATGGGAGATTGAATGAAAATAGTTGGAGGAATTGATGGAGGAGCAACAAAAACCGAATGCGTTCTAATGGATATTCAAGGAAATATATTAGGTAGAGGTTTAGCTGGCCCATCAAATTATCATGTTGTAGGTATAAATAATACTATCAAAGCAATTAGAAAGAGTATCATTGAATCACTTAAAAATATTGGAGAGAGGAAGATAGATTATTTAACTATAGGGTTAGCTGGGCTCGATACAAAAAGAGATTTTAAATATATTGAAAGATCTTTCCAAAACTTTGATTTAGCAAATAGACTTGATTTTAAACATGATTCTATTATAGCTTTAATAGGCGCTCATGCTGGGAAACCAGGTATAATTGTAATTGCCGGAACCGGATCGGTAGCCGCGGGAATAAATAGAGATAAAAAATATGTTAGAGTTGGTGGATGGGGGTATCTCTTGGGAGATGAGGGAAGCGCATTTACATTAGGTAGAAGAGGATTAATGGCAGTTTTGAGGGAATACGATGGTAGAGGGGCTTCTACTAAAATTACTAGGAGGGTATTTGATAAACTCGGTATAGATGACTATGAGGATATTATTATAAAGATATATGGTGCTGAGAGGATTGTGGAGAAGGTTGCATCACTTGCACCCTGTGTAACCGATGCTGCAAAAGAGGGCGATAGTATTGCAATTAATATAATCTATGAAGAAATGGAGAAGGTTGGAGAGTTAATCTATACTGTTGCTAAAAGACTGGACATGCTTGATGAAGATATATCTGTAGCGATGATCGGAGGAGTTTTTAGGGCTGGAGAGGTAGTTATAGGAAGTCTTAGAAAAGTTTTAAATAGATATGAGCTAAAGTTTAAGCTTATAGAACCACTTTTTCCTCCATCTATTGGAGCAGCAATATGGAGTTTACAATCAATCGGTGTAAAGGTAAATGATATTATTAATAATATTAAAAATAGTTTAGAAATGCTTGATTAGAATGATATTCGATATAGCTGTAGTGGGTGCAGGGCCTTCTGGATTAATATTTGTAAAAAAACTTTTAGGCAATGGATTAAATATAATTATGTTTGAAGAGCACAGTGAGATAGGAGTACCGAATCATTGCACGGGTATTGTAAGTATTAGAGGTATAAATTCTCTCAGAATAGATGGTTTGGATAAATCTGTTGAGAACCGGTTTAGGGGTGCAATAATATATCCTCCAAATTGTGAGACAAAGCTATATGTATGGAGAAAGGAGTGGCAAGCATATTTAATTAATAGACCAACATTTGATAAAATAATTTATCAAAATATTGCTGATGAGGTTAATATTAGATTTAAGGAGAGCGTTATAGAAATATTTAGAGAAAAAGGTTTATGGAAAATTAAAACTAATAGAGATATATATTATTCGAAGATATTGGTTGATGATGAGGGAGCTAGATATAATATTGTTAGGAAGCTTGGATTAAAACCACCCGGATATAGAAATATTCTTCCAGCGATTCAATTTGAGATGAGTAATGTAAGAGATATTGATGAAGATTTTGTGGAAATATTTTTTGGAGAGAAATGGGCTCCCGGCTTTTTTGGATGGATTGCTCCTAAAGATGAAAATAAGGCTAGAGTTGGATTAGCAGTCTATAGAAATTTTTCACCGAGAAAATTTTTAGAGAAAATGGTTAAGCACCATCCTATAGCATCAAAAAAGCTTTCTCATGCGAAGATAGATAAAATACTTGGAGGAATAGTGGTTGTAAACGGACCTCTTAAAAAAACATATGGTAATCATTTTCTATTAATAGGGGATGCTGGGGGATTTACTAAGCCTACGACTGGCGGTGGAGTGGTAATCGGAGGAAAAATATCTGAGATTGCAGGAGAAGTGGTTTTAAAGGGAGTTAAAGAAAATGATTTTTCAGAGAAAATGTTTAGAGAATTCGAATATAGGTGGCGGAAAAGATATGGTAAAAATTTTATAATGATGAAGCTACTTAGAAAAATTATTTATCGTTTAAGTGATAAGTCAATTGATAAACTTTTTTTGAAATTGAAGGAAAGTGAGGGCGAAGAGCTAATTACAAAATATGGAGACATAGATGAACAGAAAAAACTAATATATAGATCTATCTTATATCCTAAAATAAGCATATATGCATTATATCTAGAGATGAAATCCATTTTCGAGAGACCATCCAAAATGTTTAATTATTGAATTATTAAAATTGAGTTCTATCCTAAAAGTTTATATTTATATATGTCGTATATAAATATGAGTATTTAATGGTGTCGTCTTTTGAGACGAAAAATCTTTGCGAACAGAGTATATGAGTTAACTCTATTAAACAAAATATGGAATGAGAAGGGTTTTGCTTTAGTGTTAATGTATGGACGTAGAAGGGTTGGTAAAACTAGACTTTTAATGGAGTTTTCTTCTAATAAGAAATGTATATACTATACAGCTATTGAAGGATCTTATGAAAGGATGTGTGAAGAATTTTCAAAAATTATTAAAAAAACTCTAAATATGCCTGTTTCAGGGGATGTTATCGAAGTTATAAAGTGGATTAGCGAAGCTAGTGATGAAAAGCTTTTAATAATTATTGATGAATTCCAGTATCTAGCTGAAGCGGATCCAAGCTTCTTATCCAGACTTCAGAGAAGTATAGATAATGTTTTAATAAACAGAAATCTTCTACTAGTTCTATGTGGATCATCTGTCTCATTTTTTCAGAAAAAACTTTTAGGATACAGGAGTCCAATTTTCGGTCGAAGAGCTGTTTCTATAAAACTCAGCCCTCTAAAATTTAGAGATATACATAGTTTTTTCCCAGAATATAGTATAGAGGATTTAGTGAAAGTTTATGGTATTGTTGGGGGTACTCCAGCCTATTTACTAAAACTTGATCCTCAGAAAAATATCGAAGAAAATTTATATAGAATTATTGTACCCAATGAATATCTATATGATGAGGCGATAAACTTTCTTAGACAGTAGGTAAGGGAGCCAAAAACATATTTTAATATACTTTTATCTATAGCTGAGGGGGTAAGGGGGCTGAGCGCTATTGCTAGAGAATCATTCATAGATGCTAGAAGTATAGTGAAATATATTGCTTTACTTGAAGAACTAGATATTGTTGAAAGAATTAGACCTCTAGGTTGTAGAAGACCTGTGTTTTTAGATTTTAAAGATAATTATTTTAGGTTCTGGTTTAGCTATATTTATAAATATAGGTCTATGCTGGAATCAGGATTAATTGACGAGACTATTGAAGAAATAGTTGATACATTTAATATATATTTATCAAAAATTTTTGAGAAACTAGTTATAGAAATAATTCCATTAATGTTTAAAGCTAAACTAATTCCAGTAAAACCAGTTGAAATAGGAAGATGGTGGCATAAAGATATAGAGATAGACTGTATAATTAGAAAGCCTGGAAAAATGACGGGTTTCATAGAAGTTAAATGGAGAAATATTTCTTTTAATGAGGCTGAAGGAATTCTAATGAATCTTGAGAAGAAATCAGTTAAAACTGGATTAACTTCGACTCAAAACTATTATATTTTAATATGCAAAAATTTTGAAGAAAAAACTCCAGTAAAAATAGATGAATATAAAATTGTAATCGATCTTAACAGTCTAAAATCAATTATATTCTAAAATATTCTATTAAACATCATTGATATATTTCTGTGATTAACATTTTTTATAAATCTATCTATATATGTTTCAAGCTGAGTTAAACTAACATGTGCATCTATAACTCCCTTAGCAAGCAATATATAGCCTTTTTTAACCATAATACTTTTATCCATATATTTTTCCCAAAGCATCGCCAAATATTCTTCTAAAAAATATGATTCTTCTAAAATCTTCTCTATAATTTTTGGATCAATATAGCTATAAGATGTTTCAATAAGCTCGACAATAAACTTAGATTCTCCTATATTTTTATTCAAGATTCTTAAGTCAATTTTATCAGTTAATGGGAAATATATTTCAATGCTGGTTGAATCAATTATTTCTGGATAATTGTATAAAATTTTTTCTATTCTCCTTTCTCCTAAAAGTCTATCCAACCTTAATTTACCTTTAACAAATTTTTCAACATATTTTTTATCAAATCTTTTCCCTAAAATTTCTATGAGTTTTTCTTCGGAGAAATAAAATTCTCTGAAAATCAGAGCACCAGAGCTTGTAGGAATAGATGTTAGTCTTTCTGCACTACTAACTTCTGCATTAATATCAATAAAATATGTTTGCCAATCAACATCATAGGATTGAAAGAGATCTATAACTTTAAACAGTTCCCGTATACTCTTTCTTCTAAGCTTATCTGAAAGAAAGATCCTATACATATTTCCACCCATTTTTTAGATAACATAGTTTTATTTCATTTGAAGATATATGTATTAGTGATTTACTTGCAGATCTATTCAAATAGTTTTTCCATGAACCAGTATTGGCGATCTTTAAATCATAATCTATGCCAGCAATATGCGTATGACCCATTATAAGCCAATCATCTACTCCAATTCTCTCCTTTAATATTCTCTCTAGAAAAAATTTCTTCTTTAAAAAAATTTCGTATAACCTATTAATTAGACTTGCTGTAAAGCCGTTTGGACAAATAATATCTCCATGTGTAATATAAATGTTTACATCATTTAAAACTAGTTTCAGCAATCCATATTTAAGTAAAATATCTGTATCATCTATTCTAAAATAGATTCTATTAGTATTAATTATAGGGTCATGTGAATATCTACTTAGTATTATAAATATTTTCTCAAAAATATTTAGTTTCCATCTATATAAAGTATTTCTATAAAGCTTTCTCAAATCATTATAGCTATATTTAAAATGTCTGTCTTCAAATAAGTCTCCAGCAATAACAATATATTTAATATTTCTCTCAAATCCATATTTTAGTATAGGATTTAAACCTAAACTTCCATTTGAACCCAAATGTATGTCTGAAACAACTATAATGTCTTCATCAATATTTACCGAATAAATATCTGGATTGTATTTTAAATCAAATATCATTTATTATCCTCTAAAAGTTTTTTAATCTTAGAAAGATAACGTGCAATCTTTACCTCCTTATCATTAATCTCTATAGCCTTACCATTCTCTATAACATAATGTCTAAATACTATATCTTTTACTCCAGTAATCTTTCTAGCTTCTTCAACAATATGATGTAGCTGTATACAGTGGGGAGAACCATCTACAGTCAATACAATCAGCTCTTCTAATCTAATTCTTGCAAGAATCGACGCCAATTTTAGGCAAATCATGTTAAAATGAGTCTTTTCGGGACACACTGCCAATACAGTTCTATTACTAGAAAAACTATTAAATATTTCTGGATACTCATCTCTAACACACTTACCATATAAAAGTATCTTTCTAGTAGATCTAATTTTTCTTGAAGCACAGTTAACATCCATTAAATCCCTATAGACATTAAAATTAGACATATACTTCCCAAATTACATTTTATCTCTAAATGATATTTATTCTCTATTAGTTATATATCTATATAAATCAGAACAATAAAATAATGCTTATTTTTTAATAAAAGAAATATAGAGTCTAATTTTAAAATAATATTTAGTGGTATTAGAGGAGGAGTATAATTAGGATACCATTATTTTTATCCTATAAGTATTAATCCTACTTAGACTTAATTATCATTAATCTTTTAACATAGTAAATTTTTTCTCCATTATTACTTAATCTTTAAAAATCAAAATATAATTGGCGTTGTCAACTTAAGATTTATTGGAGGGGCCCACTTTTAGGCCTTAGAAACATAAAATATATGTCTCTTGCATATGGATATTTTATTACACATGGATTATAGTGGTCACTGCCCTCTGGATCATATTCATCATATTTAAAAACCATTGGTAGCTCAAATCCAATATTTCATATCTCGCTTATAGGGGGCAAAAGATCTGAATATTGATGAGATAAAAATAAAACTTATCCCTATCGAGAATTCCTACTTTTTGAAAAAGAAATTAATCATAACTTACCCCTTATCTCGCTAGAATTCCTAAATTTTTATCGAAAAATTAGAGTAATTTAAACATGATTATAAGGACATTTTTAACTATAATGAAGATAACATTTTTATTCTTATATAGTTAAAAGAGTTTATGGAAAACTGTATGTTTATCATCAATTTCGCATTGATAAAAAGTTTTTAGCAAATATATTGCTCCTCTCAATAAAACCATGCATTCCTATATTGAAAATATTAATAAATATAAAAATGGACCGGGCGGGATTTGAACCCGCGACCTTCGCCTTGCGAAGGCTAAAAAGAGGGGAGTTTACAGGTGTAAACAAATTTTTAACAAACGATATTATCAATGAATTTCATGCATGGTTGG
>CAZKAY010000056.1:0-12957 GCA_964550975.1 uncultured Thermoproteales archaeon
CTTATCATGAAATCGTTGTAAGGTATTTTACCGTTAAATAATCTCTTTATCTTTTTATCTATATACCATTCATTTTGAGGTTTAAATCCTGGTAGTGTTACAACATTGGCTAAAACATTCATACCTCTATGACATACCCCTGGAGGTATATATACTATTGATCCTGGTTTCAAGTATACTTTAACATATTTAGATAAATCTTCTAGGTCTGGATAAAAGTATGCATAGCTCACTCTACCATATGTTTTAAGATTATATTCTGCTGGATCTAAAACTAGGTAGAGTTCATGTTGAGGTTTACCACCTCCTATTGCTTTAGGAGGATGGAAATGTGTTCTAGAAAATTCTTCAGCCATATTAACTATATGGCTATTAACTCTATTATATCCATCTGGATTATCCTTTGTTATACCCTTGACATACCATGTTAGAGGCAATCTTCTAAATGGGTCGAAAGATATATTACAGCCTCCAGCTAGGTCTTTAAGATATCTTACCCTCCTAGTGATAGATGTATGTGGATTCACTGCCTTTAAATCCTCAATCCATATGCATTCAATATTTCCCTTAACTTTAACATTTTCATCTTGGTTAACCACTATTTGATCTCCTACTCCAATAAGTTCATAGGAGTCCTTAATCTTAGTAGACCATCCAATCTCATCAAAACTTTTAATTAGATATCGAATACATTCATTAGCTTCATCATCATTAGACCAGAGTGTATGACACCATCCTCCTTCCTCTAATGGAGTTAGCTGAGCTATTTCGCCAGTTATATCTCCTATGAAGAACCCATCTTTCCATCTATCTAATATAGATTTTACACAATTTCTAATACTATCACCATAGGGTACTTCATCAGAAAATAGATAAAGCTTTTCCTTCAAAGTCTCTAGAATATTCTTTAAGTTTTCGGAAAGCTTATCCGGAACATAGTATTTTGGTAAAGGGTCTCCATCCCCTTCTTTCGTTCTATAACCTTTAGGCAAATATATTTCTCCTCTTCCTCTAATAATCCATAGATATTTTACACCATTATATTCAGCACTAATATTACATTCACCCTTAAACTTTGAGAAACCCATTTTAAATTCGGGATTTAATTCCTCAAATTCTTCAAATAGTTTTTTTAACTCTGAAAGATTATCTATATGTGCAACCTTAACAGACATATTTCCCCCATAAAATGCTTATATAATTTATCTCTCAAGTAGAATATATAAACTATATGGTAATTCCATTTCTATCTACAATTTCATGTAACTGTTTTATCGTAACTGGGATCAATTTTAAATTATATAGTTTAGCTATCTCTAAAATATTTTTTATCAATCCTCTAAGCCTTATAGTATGCTTTACTGTTTCATCAGAATAGTTTATAAAATTATGTGTTAATACGACGATCGATTTTACAGGTATATCTTTTTCAACAAGATGTTTTACCCAAAAATTTAGGATACTAATTAGTTTCTCCAGTCTACCCCATTCTATCCTAAGATGCGGTGGATCATGGTTTAATGGAGGCTTTACCCTTATATCCGATGTCATGGGGACTTCGAGTAAATCCATATTTTTTACATGATGTGGATAGGGATTTGCATCTAAATATACTGCATAATATTTAGGGAGATTACGCTGAGGAATATAGGTACTAGCTTGTCTAAAACCAAGTTTATATAAAACTTTATATGTATATTTATTTGAGGAAGCATTTCCAGGTCTAAAACTTTCAGGTCGAAATCCTATTGAATCTCTCCAATAATCAAGAGCCTGCCCTAGCTGATTCAACTGTTCTTCATAACTATATTCACCCAAATATTTAGTATATCTCCCATCCAGAAAGCTTTGGGGATGATAATGCATACCTAACTCAAAACCATAATCTAATGCCTGTAAAAATAAATCTCTATGTTTATGCGCAGTCTCAGGAACTATAAAAAAAGTACATTTTAACCCATTCTCTCTAAGAATTTTTATATATCCTTTAATTGCATTCTCACTAAGCTCCCACGTTTCAGGTCCACCGGGCGGAGAATACCTCCTAATACGCTCACAATCCATTGTAAACGTTATATACAAATTATTTTTAATCTTCTCCATATTCTATAGATTATCTATATAGGATTTATAAAAATAACGTTTTATGTGTATGTGTGGACTGTTTACGTAGAGTTTTAAATGCATTAAAAATAACTTTAAAAATCCCATGGCAAGTTTGGGGTAGATATGGTTTACCATCTCAGCTTCTAAGAGATAGAGAGGGACTGTTTAAGGATAAACTTTTATTTGGCACCGATATAGATATGCCTAATCAAGAGGTACCACAGTTAGCCTATTTAAAGAAACTTTTAAATGAGGGAGAAATATCTAGAAATACATATGATAGAATAATGTATGAGAATGCTATAAATAATTAAAACATTGTCCAGATTTTCATTTCTTATTAATAATTTAAAAGTATTGAATATTTAGAATAATTAGTCTTAAAATTAATTTTTCATTGTTTATTTTAAGAATTTCTTGGTACAATTAAATTAGAACATGCTATCTATGTAAGTTTCATAGCCTTGTAGGAATAATCTATTTGTCTTCTTCAATTATATTTAGCTTTAACAGTCTTGCGAGATTTATAAACTGTTTTCTCCAGTCTCCTATAACTGTTACTCTGTGCCATCCAAAGTCTACAACCATGTTCCAGTTTTCAAATATTTTGTCAACATCGCCTTCAACTGCAAGCTTCGTCCTACATCCCTTATCTTCCTCAACGTTTCCAACGGTTCTACCGCTATGTATCGCCAATGCCATTTCTCTAATATTTAACTTTACTGTAGTAACTTTCTCTCCGGGTGGAAAAAGCACTTGTACTGATACGCCGCTTCTATCTTCTGCATGTGAGCGAAGTATATAGGGTGCATCAACAACTTTATCGAATCCATATATCTTTGTAGCCGCAACACAGTGTACATATATTATTTGATTTGATCCTAGATCGATTACTGGATCGGATACAAAGCTAGGTCTATTCGTCAAATATCTTATCATCAACATCGTTACAGTTGAATCTATATCGGCCTCACATGTACCTATAAATCCCTCATTATTTAACTCTACAAATGATAGACAAGGATAGGCAGGAAGCTTTCCTCCATAGACCAATCCTAAACAATCTATTGTAACAGCATTTGCACCAGTCATCTCCATAGCTTTTTTAATAGCAACATGTAGTCTTGCAGCCCTATATATCTCATCTCTACTTGGTTCAACTATCTTTACAGCTTTTTTAACCCATTTCTCAAAATATTTTTCAGCCTCCTCATCACTAACTTCATTATATATTTTATTTAGATCTTCAGGTTTCATTACAACTATCTTTATACCAAAATATTTTTCAAGTTTCTCTGCAGTCTCCCAATGTTTTCCTTGAAAAGCCCAATCCAGGTAGGTTGGTCTATCCGTTACTACAAGGATCTTAGAGTTCTTCAACCTATTTATTACATATAGAAGTTTAATAGTCTCTATAATATCGGAAAACTTAGATGAAGCTATACCTATTACTGGATAACCTTTTCTTCTAGCTCTGGCTAATCCTATTAGAAACTCTCCTGAACCTGCATATAGATCATCTACAAATATCGTTGGCTTACTTCTCTCTAAAATCTTTTCATATGCTCCAGACCATATACCTAGAAAATATATTACATATCCATCAACATCTCCGATTTCATCTAAAATTCTTTCAACATCTTTTCTACTATATATGATTTTAGTAATAAATGATATTTCAGGCATACTCTTTTTTAAAATAGATAGTATTTCTTCAGACCTTTTCTCATAATTATATCCTACATATGGCCATGTTTTCGTCTCAGGTGGAACCGCCGAGAATATTAGACCCACTTTAGCTTTCAAAATAATATCACCAAAATTTAATCTATCTCTATAGTTTAAAATACTTATCTTTTTTCGGACATAAAAAATATAGGAACTAATGACGATAAATTCGCTATTCCAGCAACTATAAATACTAATCTTGGATCAATATTGTTCCAAATATATCCTCCAATTATTGGAGAAGGTATTATAAATAAGCCTACTAGTGTATCAGAAATCCCCGAAATTGTTGCAACATATTCTTTAGGTACAGAAGATGATAATAATAGTCTTCTAGCTGGAAGATCTAGAGTAATAGAGAAACCTAAAAATATGTTTGCAAGTATCATATCGGTAAAGTTTCTGGATAAACCATATCCTATATAACCTATACTTGTTAAAATAAAATGTAATATTAATGCTATCTTTCCACCAAATTTATCAATAGATTTTCCACTAATGATCTGAAAGCTTAGCTTCGAAAATCTTTTTACAGCAACTAGAAACCCTATTGCAGTTTCACTTAAAAGTAATACATGTTTTGCTAATAAAGGCATATAGGAAATTGAGATAAATATCGAGGAATCATGTAGAATTAGAGATAGCGTAAGCAATATTATTATCCTATTTTTAACGAGATTTTTAAAGCTTGGTAAAGTAGAGTGATCTGGCTTAATGCCTATATCTGGAAAAAGAATTAGTGAAAAAATGGATGTAAGTAAAAATATCATTCCACTAACTTGATTTAAAAAAATGTAACCATAATTTTGAACAATGCTTCCAGATAACGCTGAACCAATCATATATGCTATATCTGTTGAAAAGAAATATATCGAGAAAATTGTACCCCTCTCCCTTACCTTACTTAGGAATGATATAATTTTTACACTTAACTGTACATATAGTGATGAAGCGAATCCTGCTATGAAGCATATTAATACGAGCAGAGAGAAACTGGAGACATAATTAAGTAGAACGATATAAGTAAATGATAAAATATTTGCTAGAAATATATTTATCTTTAAATTAACTCTATCTATGATTATCCCGGCAAAAAATGATAGAAGAAATCTAAGACTAAATATCAGCGTACCTGCAACTCCTATTTCATTAATAGTAAATCCTCTATAATCTAGAAATAAAGAGAAAAGGGTTTGCCATAAAGATAATCCTAAGTAAAAGAATGCACTTAGAAATATGTAGCTTACAAAGTTTTTGCTGTATCTCAAATACGTCCATCTCAATTCGATTATTGATTAAAGCTAAATATATGAGGTGACTATTATATTTTAATATGTTTATAAGGTTTTATAGAAATAGTTTTACTGAAAATATATGTAAAATATGTGGAGCTAAATCTAAAACGATTTCAAGCATTATAGGAGTATGTGTAGACTGTCTGCGTAGAAATCCAGATGCATTAGAGATAGCATTAAAAACTCATGAGAAAAGTAAGAGCAAATATGGATTACCCTCGCAACCCCCAAAAGATAAAGATGGTTTAAAATGTAGTTTATGTGCTAATGAATGTGTTATTCCAAAAAATGGATATGGTTTTTGCGGACTTGTTAGAAATATTAATGGTAGATTGATAAGGTTGGCTGGAACACCGAATAAAGCTATTGTAGAATACTATTATGATGAACTACCCACAAATTGTGTTGCCGAGTGGTTTTGTCCAGGATGTACTGGAAGAGGATATCCTAAATATGCTTTTAAAAATGGTCCAGAATATGGTTACTATAATTTAGCTGTATTTTATGGTGCATGTAATCTTGACTGTATATTTTGTCAAAACTGGTCTTATAGAAATCTAACATATAATCTTGCTCCAACTATGTCTGCAGGGGATCTTGCCTCAAAGGTAAATGAGAAAGTTACATGTATATGTTTTTTCGGAGGAGATCCTTCTCCACAAATATCTCATGCATTAGCTACAGCAAAAATGGCTTTAAAATGGGCTGAAAATAGAAATAGAATTTTAAGAATCTGCTGGGAGACAAATGGATTAATGAATAGTAGATTACTGGAGGCTGCTACAAAAATTTCGTTGAAAAGTGGAGGTATAGTTAAAATTGATTTTAAGGCATGGTCTCCCTCAGTCTATAAAGCATTAACTGGTGTAGACAATAGTAAGGTATTAGAGAATATAAAAATTGTTTCAAAATATATTGATGAGAGAAGAGAAGTCCCATTACTATGTATAAGTACATTACTCGTTCCAGGATATGTTGATGAATATGAGGTTAGAATGATTTCAAGATTTATTGCGAGTATTGATCCAGAAATACCTTATAGTTTACTGGCATTTCATCCAGATTATTTGTTAACAGACCTTCCTCCAACAAGTAGGAGACATGCATATAATTGTTTAAAAATTGCTAGAGAAGAGGGATTAAAAAATATAAATATAGGAAATATATGGTTGCTTGGCAACTATTACTAGTCTAAGTGAAACTATGAATAGGAATGCTAAAATTAATATAAAGATATTAATAATAATTTCATTTATCGAAGGCATCTATATAAATATGGTTGACGTAATTTTCAGCCACATATATTATGCTTGAATAGCATTATAAATAAAAATGATTTAGAAAGAGGTAAATAGAGTTTAAGTTTATGGTGTAAGTCCCTGCATTATATTTGTTCTTCCCAAATTCTTTCTCCTTATATATCCATATTTCTCTATCATCCTAACATTATCCTCTAATCCTTGCAATAGATCGCCTAAATCTCTTAGTTCAAGTAGGTCTAATACATAAGATAATCTATCTCTCATATCTTTATACTTCTCTGGCATATTATCTATTAGATTTCTCTGTTCAAGAGGGTCTTTTTCTAAATTATATAATTCATCCCTTCCATCTGAAGACCATATATATTTATATTTGTCTATTATTAACGCCTTAATCCAGCGATTCCATATCCTAAAATCATAGTTAGGATCTATTCTCAACATCCTTTCAAATGATAAAAGAGGTTTCTGATGCTCTGAGAGAGCGAAGAACCTCTTCTCCTTATCCTCAATTATCTTTATGAGACTTATACCTTGGTTTTGTCTCCAGACATCAATATTGTTTATCGAAAGTAAGTCTAATATTGTTGGAAATATATCTAGTGTCTGAACAATGTCATTAATCTTCTTCCCTCGTGGAAATAGATCTGGATATCTTATTATTAAGGGTACATGTATTCCTGACTGATATAAATGTAGTTGATGAGCTATATGTGGAGGATAATGTTCTCCCTGCTCATCTCCATGATCACTAGTTATTATAAGCATTGTCTTATCAATCAAATCCTTTTCCTCAAGATATTGGAAAAGTTTGCCAAGTCTTTCATCGAGACAAGCAGTTTCTCCATCATAAAGTGCTCTTAATTTTCTCCATCTCTCATCACTTATCTTTTCAAGCCCCATTCTAACCTTCCATACATTTGGCTGCAATTTTTTAACTTCCTCTAGACCTATTTCTCCAAGAAATTTTTTCACATATTTTACGGGAGGTATATATGGTAGATGGGGTTCAAGACAGTTGATAAACATGAAGAATGGAGATTTTTCTGCATGCTTGTCAATCCATTTCTTAGCCATTTCTATAATTTTATTAGATCCAGTGTTTATCCACTCCCATATTGTTGTATAAGTTATTCCATAAAATTCCTCAAACCCCCTATCATCTCTTATACCATATCTAGCCCACCAATGTTCACTTCTACAGAAACCTACTGTACTATAACCCTTAGCCCTTAAAATTTCTGTCAAAGTATATTTTTCAATAGGTTTATAGTTATGGCTTGCACCTACACCATGACTATATACATATCTTCCAGTAAATATTGATGCATGAGATGGGAGAGTCCATACTGCTGGTGAAATACATTTGAGGAAAACTGTACCTTCTCTAGCAACTTTATCTATATTTGGTGTAGTCTCCTTCTCATATCCATAACAATGAATATTAGATGCTCTTTGGACATCCATTATAATTAAAATTATATTTGGCTTATCTTTCATATTATTAATTATGATATTCAATACTATTAAAATTTATGTTAAATAGATAAGATATCTTATTAGCCTAACCAAGTTTTTATAGAGAGATTCAGGCCAAACAGTTTTATTAACATATCCCTCTATTTCTATTCCAATTGAATGTTTATTATATTCCCAGTTATCAGCATGCCATGCAATATGTATTATAATCCATCTAATCTTTCTTCATATTAATCTTCAAGATAATCCCTTATCATTTCCAGCATGGGTAATAACGCTTCTAAAGTGAAGAACACATATCCATTTAACCCCACATCTCTTACTATTGAAATATAGCTTCTCAAATCCCTATAGTTTTCTATAAATCCATGACTTGTTTTAACACCTATACATATATATGTATCGACGCCTCCCGAAATGATTTTTGCATCTTCACACAATCTTTTAAACTCATCGATAGAATAAACATATCCAGTAGGTATGATAAAGTCAATATACCCGCTTCTAACCCATTTAGGCCAATCTTGAGCAACTATATATCTAGATATACTTGTCCAAACATATGCTGAAAGCTTTAAACCTCTTTCAGATAAAACTTCATGAACATTTTTAACAAAACTTGTAATATTTTCTCTATTAAATTCCTCCCATAAATACCATGCTTCACTTGGAAAACTTATTTTAACTGGATCTATTCCATATTTTTCCCTAAATTTTTCTCTACATCTTTTACAGTAACATGGGCCTCCAGGGGTTCTTATATAGTCTAGACTTATTCCATCCACATCATAGTTATTTATAATTTCTCTCACAATATCTAACTCATATTCTTTTGCATCAATACTTGTAGGACAAACATATCCCTTAGAAACACCATCTCTAGATGTGAATCTCCAATCTGGCTTCAATATACTTGAAGGCTTTTCACCACCCTCCGAGAAAATACAAAGCCATGGATATATTTTTAAACCATATTCATGACCAATCCTACATACATTTTTAAGTAAATTAATATTCCTATAAATTCTTCCAGGAATATATTTTGATGGATAGCTTGAATTAGACCTTGTATCCTTTGTAAGAGGAAGTATAAAATCTATATTTGCTTCAGCAATCCTATTAAAAATTTTATCTAAAACTTTAATCGAATTCATAGAGTCTTCTATAATTGGCTTAAAATGTATGTATACTCCCTTAATCATTTTAACCACAGATAGAATACAGATATTTGAGACTAATATTCTTAATCAAATCAAAATAATTATAAAACTACTTATATTAGGCTATAACGTCTCTTAATGTATAAATCTTCAGATCTTCTACGCCAATATTCTGTCCACTTCTACATACTATTATATATACTTTTTTCCTGACATTAAACCATCTCGATTTGGTAATTAATTCTTGATATACTCTCTTAACATCTTTATATGTTAAGTTGCTCCACTTTACTTCAACAAATATACCTATGTCTCTTCCCTTAAGACCAACTATATCTATTTCTTCGCCCCTATGCCACCATTTACCTATTTTATTAACTATAGGTAGTCTACCCTCCTTAATTTCATGAATGATATGTTCTAACGCTATCTTTTCATATACTTCTCCAAGATAACTGTCATAGTCACGCCTAATATCATTTACAATATATAATCCAGCCTCTATTTCACTTAGATTTGGATAGATATATCTATACCAGAATCTTGTAAAGTTATCCTTTATCCTATATATCCCTCTTCTACCACCTATAATAGGCTTTATATAATCTATAAGTTCTAATTCAATTAGATTTTTCATATATTCACTAATCGACTCCCTTCTAACGAAACTCTTTATCTCACCTAGCTTCGTTCTCCCAGCAGCAATTGCCTCAAGAATTCTTTTATAAGTCCCAACCTCCTCAAATTCATATCGAAGAATGAAATCACCCTCCTCCCGTAGAAAACTTTTAGGATCAGCCAATTCCCTATTAAGCCAATTCCAGAATGGAGTTTTCACTTTTTCAATATAGTATGGAACTCCATCAGTAAATCCATAGATTTCAACAAGCTCTCTCGGCGATACATTTGGAAAGAATTCTCTAAGATGTTTAAAGTTTAATGGTTTAAGTCTTATCTGTCCAGTTCTACGTCCATAGAGAGGAGATTTATAGCTTAAAACCTTTTCCTTTATCATAGAGATGGAAGAACCTATAAGTATGAGCTTTGTTTTAGTATCTAAAAGCATTGTATCAACTATTTTCTGAAAAATTGATAGAACTGCCTTATCCTCTCTTATTAGATTTGGAAATTCATCTATTATTACTATTTTATCTTTTAGAAAGTAGAAATATGATTCCCAATCCTCTCTAACATATTTTAGTTCGCCTACTTGTCGGGAAGCAGTTCTCCTAAATCTTTCAAGATTACCCCGCTCAACGGAAAGATAGTATATATATTCTTTATCCTTAACGGCCTCTAATACAAGTCTAGTCTTACCTATTCTCCTCCTACCATAAATAATTATGAATTCGAATCTATCACTATTGAAAACTCTTTTTAAAGCTCCAAGCTCCTCCATCCTATTAACAAATTTGGTAATCATATTTATAAAAATTCTAATTACCTATTTTAAATTATCTATTATATTCAAGAAAATATGATGTTAATCAAACTATTTCCTACCAGGGTTATAATCGTATGCTTACACTGAATAGAATTTTAGTTGCGATCTATAATCCGGATCTCTGCCTATTTCCATCCTCGTTTCCGTTACAGCTTTCCCTATACATTTTTCTCTACAAGAATTATATTAATATAATTGGAAAATTATAAAATTATATATGAATGTCTTATTAATTGTAATAGATACTCTTAGGGCAGACCATTTAGGATGTTATGGATATTATAGAAATACTAGCCCAACTATTGATAGAATTGCAAAAGAAGGTATAGTTTTTAATAATTTTTATGCATCCGGAGTATGTACTGGACCAGGATTTACCTCCATAATCACTGGATTATATCCCATAAATACAGAATATTATATTACTCCCTGGAATATACCCAATACTTATCAGCTTGATGATAATATTCCGGTTCTTGCAGAAATAATGGTTGATAATGGTTTTACAACTATTGCATTTGATGATTTAATAAATTTTAGGTCTCATCCCAAACATTTTGTAAGAGGATATGAATACTATATTAATGCTATAAGGACTTCTAAATGGAGACATCATCATTTAATTGCTGGAGAAGTAAATCTCAGGCTTATACCTTGGCTTAAAAGTCATAGATATGATAATTTCTTTATGTTTGTTCACTACTGGGATCCACATATGCCTTATAATCAGCCAACTGGATATAGAGATATATTTAGACATAAAAGTATAGATGATCTTAAAGTATGTGAAGCGAAGGCTGGATACAAGTATGTTCCAGGATGGGGTAGAGTCGAGGAAATATTTAGAGGTGATGAGAATAAGTCTATAGACCTCTATGATGGAGAAATATTTTATGTAGATCATTCATTAGCCGAAATCTTCAGTACACTATATGAATTGGATTTGATGGACGATACATTGATAATAATAACCTCTGATCATGGTGAACAGTTAGGTCAACATGGAGTATATGGTCACGCTGGTCTACATGAATCAGTTATAAAAATACCGTTAATAATTAGATATCCAGATAAATTTAAGGAAAATATTAGGATAGATAGATATGCACAGCATGTAGATATTGTTCCAACAATATTGGATTTAGCTAACATTAAATATGAAGGAAACTTTGATGGATATTCTATAAGAAAAATTATCGATGGAAGTATTGATAGAGAATATATTGTATGTGAAACATGGGGTGAACGAGCTATAGTTAGCGGAGAATGGAAGCTTATAGTACATTATGAAAAGGAACTCAATAATCCCAGAGAGGTAATTAAACCAATATTAAAGAAAACAGTAATGTATAGGGGATTAGGAATCGAACTCTATAATATTGTGAAGGATCCTATGGAGATAGTGAATTTAGCTGAAAATGAAACAAGTATAGTTGAAAAACTGCTTGCAAAACTTAACTCATGGATAGATGATAAACTTAAAGGTAGAGTTGATCCGATGAATCTATTAGATCGATATATTTCTCCACAGCCAATAAAATATCAAAAAATATAGAGGTACGGATGTGTCATATATTGTTCAAAGTATATATGGTGGCCTACTAACAACATTTCTAAATGCTTTAGGAGCTATGCCAGTATTTTTTATGAAAAAGGTGGATCAAAGGGTTATTGATATCGGTCTCGGATTTGCTTCCGGTGTAATGATAACCGCAAGTTTTACAAGCCTAATAATACCTGGAATAAAAGTGGGAGGAATACTGCCAGTAGTTATTGGAATAATTTTAGGCTCAGCAATGATTAGATTTATAGATAAAATTATACCTCACCTGCATTCGATAATAGGTTTTGAGGGAAAGTCTACTAGTAGGCTGAAAACTATATGGTTATTCGCCATAGCTGTAACATTACATAATATTCCTGAGGGACTTGCAGTGGGTGTAGGTTTTGGATCATATTTCATAACCGAGGCCTGGGCTCTAGCCATCGCAATAGGTCTACAAAATATTCCTGAAGGTTTATCGATAGCTTTTTCACTAAGATCTATTGAACACATTAATCGTAGAAAAGCCTTTCTCATATCATTTCTCTCAGGTGTAGTTGAGTTTCCACTCTCGCTTCTCGGGGTATTTACAGTTTCAGTAATGCATCAAATCTTACCGTATGCCATGGGGTTTGCTGCTGGAGCAATGTTATTCGTTGTGAGCGACGAAATGATTCCAGAATCTCATAGAGTTGGACATGAGAAAATTGCTTCATATGGATTAATATCTGGACTAATAGTTATGCTTATATTAGATGTCATATTGAGTTAACTAAGCTAATATATAGTGATTCACAGTTATATGAAGGAACTATTAATAATTCTTATTTAAATGGAACTTATACTTTAGACAAAAACTATAAATGGAATGTTACAGCTAAATCCTTACTTATTAAGGGAATAGAATTTAATGTTAATACTTTAAATGTATCTATTAATG
>CAZKAY010000057.1:0-12685 GCA_964550975.1 uncultured Thermoproteales archaeon
TGGCTTCTTCAACCTTCTTCAAGATTCTTTCTATAACAGAGAATATATATTCATCGCATGAAATTTCTAAAACGGGAAAGATATTAGCAATAATTTTACATTTTATAGTATATCCATTTTCTTCAATTAAAGTTATAAGCAAATAAGGATTGTTTTCCATAATTCCTACTTTAGATTCTATTAGTAAATATTCCGAAAATATGTTTCTAATACTATTTTCCATAAATGTTATGTAGTTAAACCAATCCTCTACATAAAGCCTAATTTTTTTAAATTCATGCCTATATGTATATTTCATCCTAGTTCCCCATTTAATATATAGATTAGAAATAAAGAAAAATTGAAATTTTAAATTAGTCAAAATAATTAGCTTTCTATGTCTTCTTCATCATAGTCTTCTATCTTCCTTCTTCTCATAAATTTAGTTGCTAAGAGTATAGAAGTGAAGGCAAGTGAGATTCCAGCAGTTTCTTCGAGCGTTAAAGGCGTATTGAAAAAGGGTATTATTAGTACTATGTTAAGTTTAAGTAAAATTTCTTTATTGTCATCCATATTTACCTTCATGCTATTTGAAATTCTTTTATAACTTCCCTGAACTTCGTATTCGCCATGCGGTATTTGAATAAATATTGTTTCACCATTTTTGTCTGTAATGGCTGTTTCAAAAACTTCGCCAGTATCTTTATCTATAAGAGTGACTTCGGCATCCGATAACCCTTGGTTTAACATTGTTTGAACAGTTACTTTTAAATCATATACTTTACATCTTAGTACTATTTGATGGCTTATCAGTGTTTTTATCTGTAGTTCTTGTACTGTTTTACCTTTATAGGTCGCAGTGATATTTATTATTCCTGGCTTATATACCTTTAGAATTCCCCATCCACTTTCATTGGTGAGAAATATTGTGTCAATACCTTCTACTCGTAATTCCACATTAGAAAGTACTCTATCTTTACTGTCAACTGTCTTTATATATAGTGGATCCCATGATATATTTACGGTATATAATCCGGGGTCACTGATATTATTATATTTTACTTGAATATAGGCTTCATCATCAAGTACACTTAAAGATCTTTTAACTCCTCCCCAGGATAGCTTACTATTTTTATATATACTTAATATTTCTCCATTAGGAGTAACTATTTCTCTTATATGTCCATAAGCTGGTAGTTGAACAACTATGTAGGCGAATAAGTATCCCTTTAAGTCAAGATCATTTATCTCCACTTCTAAACCTTGTGGAGTCCATTTTCCAGCTTCTTTAAAGGATACCGGGATATATAGTACATTTATCGGATATTTATAATCATTTTTTATTTTAAACCATGAACCAAATACAACAAATGCTTTAGTCCAAAACTCAAATTCTATTGGAGGGATTAAATAGGTTATTGAGCCTACAGTAATAGTTTTATGTTCTAGATGTACGTAATCCATTAATGTTGCATTTATGTATACATTGCCATAAGAATTCATATACTCAGGTACAAGACTATATACTATAACGATGTATCCTAAATGTTGCAAACCATTTTTATCTTTAACTGAAAATGCTTTTTCACTTCTAGGAGCTACTGTATCATTAAAGAAGTTTTCTTCACATATTATAAATGCATTAGGAAGCTTTCTATCCACCATTCTAAACAGTATCTTATATTTTCCTATTTTTAATCCATATTTAAAGCTTAATGATACGTGTTTAAGATCAAATCCTATGGCTTGAGGTGGATATTTTTCCTGTATTTCTGGACGTACTAAATGCTTTCCATCCGGAGATATTACATCAACTATTTCATATGGTGCAAAGTTATCAACTGATATTTTCAGTGTGAGATTTTTTAAGGAAAAGGGAGGCTCCGGAGATTCGACAAGAATTTCAATATTTCTATCCATTATCGGTAACCATTTTCTTTTTACATATACAGTTTTTATTGTTGCTAAAAACGTTAAATTACCGCTACTTATACTTGTAGATAATTTTATTGAACCATTATATGACAGCAGTGAGAAGACTTTTCCATTTATTTCGCTTTTTTTATCATAAAGTATCGGTACAATTGTTTTGGGAAATCCGGTATTCGATGATATTTCCATATAGCTTAATTGATATCCAGTGGGTGAAGGAGGGGCTTCAATCTCTCTTATCGTGTTTTCTTTTAGCATAATTTTTTGGGTTATTTCGCTTTCAACTATAAAGTCAACTCTAGCATAATATTTGTCATTCGAAGCATTATATCCTTTAAAGAAGAGTGGTATAGCTGCGAAGATGAATAGAGTTAGTAGCAATGCTCTGATGGCTCTAGCGTGTTTATATATTCTCATTTTTTCACCTATTATTTCGGAACCGAGAAGAGATATTTAGGTTATTTTAGGAAAAATAACATAATATGTAGGTAATATGGGAATATAGCTTGGTATAGAACTGATTTTAATTAATTTTAAGCTTACCAGTTTTGGCTAAATTTGTTTAAAGTATTCTTTAGCTGTTTTAAATTTAGTCTTATTTCTTAGGGCGTTTTCTCCTAATTCTATGAGCGAGTTTATTATAAGTTTAGATAATGTTTCTTCCCTTTCTTCCATTTTTTCATAAAATTTAAGAAATTTTTGTTTAACTTCCCTTATGATTATCTCGGGAGGAATTTTTTCATATACTATTCTTCGGAGAGCCTTTTCCATGTTTCCTCTAACTTCAGGCCTTATAAGCTCTGGCACTATACTGTTTAGAGTAGTTATAATGGTTTTTCCTAAGGAAGTAGGTATACATTTTTTATTTTCTATATAAAAATATCGTCGCTTTATGTTTGTATTAATATGTTCTTGCATTGTAGCATCCGTTCCAATACCATATTCTTTCATAAGTTTAAGTAAACTTGCTTCTGAGAGGAAGGGGGGAGGTGAGGTTTTTTTCTCTAATATTTTCATTTTTAAAATTATTGCATTTTCTCCAGGTTTTACTTTAGGTAGTTTTTTCTCAAATATTCTTTCAAATGGATATATTCTCCAGTAGCCTTCATCAATAATTTTTATTCCATTTGCTTCAAATAATAGGTCAGATATTTTCAATACAATTTTTTGTTTTTCTATAATAGCACTGTTAGATAAAGTGGCTAGAAAATGTCTACATATTAAGTCGTAGATTTTCCATCCCTTTAAACCATATTTGTCTGCAATAATCTTTCTATCAACTAATTTTATAGGATATATTGGTGGATGAGCTTTATCATCACTACTACCCTTTGTAGGAGATAACGGATATTTTATGTATAATTTAATATACTCTCCATAGTGTTTGTCAAATTTAAGTCTATCCAAAATTTTTTTAAAATTAAAAGATTTGGGGTAAATTGTTGTTTCGGTTCGAGGATAAGATATCATGCCCTCTCTATATAAGCTTTCAGCTATATCTAAGGTGTTCTTAGACCTTATGTTTAAAAATTTACTACATCTACGTTCAAGTTCAATAGTATCTAAAGGTTTTGGAGGAGACTTAGATTTTTTGATATAAGCTGCGGAAGAGATAATACCTATCTTTACAGTTTGAAGGTGTTCATATACCTTTTTCACTTCTTCTATTTTTTCAAATCTCTTCTTCGAAATAAATCGTATCGAAGAACCCTTTATGTCAACCATCACTTCAAGTTCATAATATTTTTTTCCAACAAAGTTTTCTCTCTTTAAAGCTTGATTAACAACTAAATAGAGTACAGGAGTTTGACATGGGCCATAGCTTAAGAAATGGCCATCGGAAAGTAACTTATTATTCCTTTTTTGAACACTTAAGGTTAATGCACGTGTAAAAGCCGCACCTATAGTTAAATCTAATTTCATCCTCGCATATACTTTACTAGCCAAATAGATATTAGGTTCCTTAAGAGAATTGAAGCTGTCTTCTATTTCCTTGCATTCTAAGGATGAAAATAGAGCACGTTTAAACTCTACGTAAGGATTTATTTTTCTTATAATTTCTATAACCTCAAATGCTATTCCTTCTCCTTCCACATCAGCATCTAAGGCTAATATGACTAATCTAGCATGACGACCTAGTTCCTTTAAAACATTTACATATTTTATACAATTTTTTCTAATAACTTTTATAGGTTCTATAGAAAATAATATCTTAGGATTAATACTATTCCACCTATTATATTCTTTAGGAAAATCATAATTTATTATATGTCCAGCTAATCCTAATATACCCCACTTTTCATTTTTTCTAAAAAATATAAACACATTAACATCATAAAGTCTTTTTGTCTGTAAATTACCTTTGGAGAGACAGAGAGCTAATTTTCTAGCCACTTTAGATTTTTCAGCCACAACTAATACGTCAATTCTTTGCATATTCTCCCAATTTTATTAGCGTATCGTTTTCCTCTAAAACCTATATTCTACTTAAATATATAAATGATAAGTATTAAATCTGGAAGTTAATATTTTTAATAATCACGAATAGTAATTTAAGTATATGTGGAAAATATATGAATTCGAATTAAGTGAAATAAAACCTACATGTTTCTTTAAATCTTTACTTTTTTCTCTTATACAAATCAATCAATATGAGGATTATATATTTATGATACATCCTTCTTTAAACATCATAGATAGAGCGCATAGAGAATTTAAAGCATATATTCTTTATAATAATAAATATAAAATAATAAAAGATCATTATCAAATACTTTTCTTTTCTTCTGATAAGATAAGAGAACTAAAAATAAAAATAGATGTAAAATATACTTTTTCCTCAGAACGAAGAAAAAGAAGAAGCATTGTAGAGGATAGTTTTTTCCTATTCTTTTATCCTGAAAGAAGGTTCTTTGAAGAAGATCTTCTTAAAATAATTTTAAAAATAAGACGAATAAAGGGTTTAGGCAGAACATCAATACAAGATATATATTATATTCTTCAAACGTTTCTAATGAAAAATATTAAGCGTTTTTGTAAATGATTTAAACAAAAACAATTTATTAGTCTCTTATCTGTGCCAATAAACTTATTGCTTGCCAAATCGCGGTTCTGGCGAAAAGCGGCATATTCGGATCCTGAGAAATTTCATCTAATATACTTATACTATTAGCAGCTCTCAATCCAGGACTTATTTTTTCATTTTTAAGTATCTCTATAGAACTACTCGCAGCTCTCCGAATATTTCGTGGAACGCCTGTATCTTCCGCAATTTTTTGTAGTATATTTATTGCCTGAGAAATCTTTTCCTCGATTTCTTTCATTATCATCACCTATTTTTAAAATATTGACAAATAAAATATATTTTTATTGCACCCCTGTTTTTTCTTTTCTCCAGATTATTATCATAGGAGAGAATTAAAGGAATCGTAATTAGTTATCTGATTAGTAATTGTATTTTATTTAAATACTGTTTATCAGTATATTTTATGATGAAGGGATTAATAGAGGAAAGCTTGCTACTTTTTATCAATTTATGTATATTAACACTATTAGTCATTAAAATAAATATGCTCTTTAACGCCCCTGAAATGATCAATGTTTTAGATAATTTTGTATCATGTTTTCATATAAATGTTAAATTTTTACACCCTTATTCTTACAGAGACGTTAAAATCGTGTATGGTTATATACTTTTCTCAGACAAACTAATTGGTAATGTAACATTAATAATAAGGGATAAAATATGAGAGGAATTGTGGAGGAGCATGCTTTTATTTTATTCTATATGACATTGAGTTTAATAACAAGCGGATTTGCATCATTTTACATTTTCTATATAAGTAGTGAAGCTAATATAGGATTGGTAAAGGGGGTTTTTTCATCAACACTTTATTTTATTAAAAGAATGCCTGAGGGATCTTCAGCAGTTGTATTTCTACCTAAAATAAATAATCTTAATTATTCTATAATTATTACAGAAGAGAAAATTATAATGGAGAGTAGGATTATCAGAATAGAGTATAATGTAACATTAAATGTAATGTCTACATATCGTTTATTGGCGGGTAAAAAATATCTTTTCAAGAAAATAAATAAATTAATAATCATCTATGAGGTGAGAAATTAATGTATACGTATTTTTTATTTGCTCTCGTTTTATTTCTAGTAATTTTATTATTACTTCTATTCAGTATAGTTTCATCAAATAACTTGATCGAGATAATATACAGAGTAAGTTGGATATTTATAAAGGCGTGAGCAAATGAGATTTTACTTAATTGATCAATTAGTATCAATATTTTTATTATCAGTTATAATAATCATCCAACAGTTACTCTTAGCTTATTTTACAAATATGCCGTTAATAGTGAGTAGGATAAATAGTAATATTAACTTCGGCAATGAAGTTCTTAGATTAATTACGAACGGAGAAATAGATAGACTAGTAGATGATAAGGCGATGAACTATACTTTTTCTTCCAACTTTAGTTATGTTGTTATAATATTATTAAAGAATGAGAGTTATTTTATCCTTTATTTAAAGAGGAAGTGATTTGATGAAAAAGTTTTTCCTTCCACTTTCATTAATTTTCTTCGTATATTTAGCAAAAATACTACAAATATATGTTAATTATTCAATAGCATCCTATTATATTCATGAAGTTTTAGGAAGGACGTTTGAATTAAATAAAATGAACGTATCATGTACAAATATCTTAATGATTGCATGTAAACTTTTTATTATGAAAGTAGATGATATGTTAATTAAAAATTCTCTTCAGGGAGTTGATGAAAATTCTCTATCAAAATCTGTAGAAAGATTTATTCTAAATATTTTCAAACAAATTAATAATAAAACATATGATATAATATGTTTAAAGATAACAAATTTTTCTCTAAGTTCCTATACTGATGAAAATATAAATATTTCATTAATGAAATCTATAGGAATATCCCCTAAGTCATTTATCGGTAAAGGAAGCATACTGATAAAATTCAGAATTTATATATTTCTTAAAAATAGAGTTTTTGATGACTTATCACTTGAAAGAAAATTTTTTGTAAAGATAGTTCATCCAATAAGATTTTTTTTAATGTTAAATATGTATAGAGATATGCGAGAAGTAGTAAATAATATACATTTAAATGAAACTATACTATGTAACTGTACAAAAGATGAAATAAAAGAGAGAATTATAAGAAAGATTAAATCTAAATTTCCGCATCCAAGCAATATTAAGATTAATTATCATGTTGAGATAAAGATTTGGAAAAGCTATTATACGAACTGCTTCAGATTAAAAATAATAGTTAATCAAATCTATTTTATTGATAAAAAAAATTTAAGCTTTAAAAAAGAAGAAAAAATAAAAATTATTTTTAATCCGATCTTAAAGATTATTAGAGGATAACTTATTCTGCTTCCTTAAATCGATCTTTAAGTTTTTCTAATACTCCAGGTAGCGTAGTGTATTCCATTTCTTCTGCTGAAAGTCTATGAGGCTCAAAGGGTCCATGTCTGCGTATATAGTCAGCAATTTCCATAGCTTTTTTTCTCGTATATTCGAAGGCGGGGTCATCAAAGAAGTCGTTAGGGCCTTCAAGTATCCCTTCATGTAATTGAAATCCCAGTCCTACTACTCTGGGGGGGCCATCAAACCTTGTGCATTTAGCATTTTTTAATGAAACAGGCATTAATGGACCATTGTGAGATCCACGCATCCATCCTTCTACTAAATGTGGGAAAGAAAAGGCTTCCAGAATTTCTCCAACCGCGGGTAAACCATGCTGGGCTCTTACAATTAATACTGGGTCATCTTTTCCAACATATTTTCCCGCTATTAAACTTAATCTTGTTACACTTGCCGAGGCCGCGATTAACCCATCTTTTCTCCAAACCCTTCTAATAACATATCTTTCATAAGAACCTATAAGGGCAAGTAAATCATACATTTCTTCCGGAGTACTTAATACGACCACTTTATTTTCAATAGTATCCATTACTTCAAATTTAAATCCTAGATGCATATTCGGATCTATAACTAGTCCTGCAGTATTAAATGGATCAGCAAATATTTTAAATAACGGAAAATTCCAGGCTGAAGGTGCTGTCTTATCAGCTGCAAAAACAATCATTGGTTCACTTTTCCTTTCTTCTATTTCCATTTCAGCTACGCCTGGTCCCATTCCACGAACATTACCACTAAAGGCTTCAGAAAGTAGGTCTTGCCCAGCCCCATACAATTTTAATGGCTTACTTACCTTATTAGTTACTTCGACAAATGTATCCCATGCCAATTTATGTATTTCTGAGTTTTCCTCGCCCTTTTGATGTGTCATCAATAATTGTAGATCATCTCCACAATGGAACACGAAATAATCTAATATTAATCCTGTTTGCTTAGCTTCTTCTAACTTTTTCTTCGCTAGTTCCACTTGTTTTGGGTGAACTGTACTATGTCCAACCCATCCTCCTATGTCGGCTTTTATGAGACTTATAGTTACTTTCATATAATTTCCCTCAAGATGATAGCAGCATAGAGATTATTAAATGTTTTCATAAATATTACTACATAGATGTAGTAATTAATTCATATAATAATATTCGTGGAGAACGTTTTTCTGATACCTATCTAACCATGAGTTTTCTCTATTAATACGAGGTCGACCAGTATCTTTATCCCTTCTAAAGGTTATGTTTATTTCCTTTAGAAAAATATTCATTCCATCTCTCATTTTCATTGGAGGAAATCCATGTCCACTTTTACCTGGTTCTCCGAGAAAAACCATTAAAGAGGAAGATAGAAAATCTTGGGCAATAATATCATGTTCAACTACAAATGCTGTCTTTTTATCCTGCTCGATTTTTCTTTTTAAAATCCTTGCTACAGTTAATCTTTGTTCAACATCTAAAAAAGCCATTGGTTCATCTAATAAATATATATCTGCATCTTTTAAAAGACAGGAAGCTATTATAGAAACTTGTAATTCCCCCCCACTAAAATTTATCATATTTTTGTCTAAAAGCTTGTTTAATCCTAAGGGATTTATAATCATTGAATAGTCTTTATTTGTAAGATATTTTTTTCCAGTGGATTGTATTAGAAAGTCTTTTAATAGAATATTTTTTCTAAATTTTGTTATTAATTGAGGTTTATAGCTTAGAGTAAGAGATTTAGAGGATATAATATATCCATTATCTGGGGATATTAGGCCAGCTAACATTTTTATAAAAGTGGTTTTGCCTATGCTATTTGGACCTAGAATACCGACAACTGCTCCCCTATAAACTGAACCTGGATCTACACGTAATTCGAAATGCCCTATCTTTTTTTCTATATTGCTCCAAGATAAAAGTATATCCTCTTTTTTCTTATTATATAAATGGGAGGGAGGTTTAAAAACAATTCTTTCTTTTCTTATCCTTATATTTTCTTTTCTTAAATATCCGTTCAAATATACGTTTATTCCTTCTCTAACTACTCGTGGAAGAGAGACTATTCCATAGACTCCGGGTTCCCCGAAGATTATGTGAATTAAATCGGAAATATAATCTAAGACAGCTAAATCATGTTCGACCACGATTATGAAAAGGTCATTATTTACCAATTTTCTTATAGCTTTAGCAATGATTAGTCGTCCTCGAACATCTAGATAACTGGATGGTTCATCAAACAAATATACATCTGCTGGTTTTACCATGGCTACGGCAATTGCTAACTTTTGGAGTTCTCCTCCACTTAATGCTTTTGTACTCCTATTCCAAATATTTTCTAGTTCAAGAGCTTTTTTAATTTTAATAATTTTTTCCCTTTCACCTACTCTTTCAATTATATCACTTACTTTATCGCTAATTATAAGAGGTATTTTATCTACTTCCTGCGGCTTATAAACAACTTTTATTTTACTTTCAATCATTTTCTCGAAGTAGAGTTGAAGTGCGGTCCCTCTAAAAAATCTTATGACCTTACTCCAATTTACATTTTTTTTATTTATATCGCCAAGATTCGGCACGATCTTTCCCGCAAGTATCTTTAAGATAGTGGTTTTACCTGTACCATTTCTACCAATTATACCAACTACTTGTCCGATGCGGGGAATAGGTAAGCCAAATAACTTAAACCCATTAATTCCATATCGATGTATACTTCGTTTATCTAATTCCTCTGGTAAATTTACTATAGATATGGCCTTAAATGGACATTTCTTAACACATATACCACATCCTGTACACAGTTTTTCACTAATAATTGGAATGTCATTTTCTTCGCTGTAAAAAATTGCATTAACGTTAGATCGTACCAATGGACAAAATCTTATACATTCCTTGTTACAATACTTAGGCTTACAAAGTTCCCTGTCGATAACGGCGAGACGCAAATTTTTTTCACCATTCTTCTTCCCATTCTTCTTCTTCCCACTCTTCCCATTCTTCTTCTTCCCACTCTTCCCACTCTTCTTCTTCCATACAAATAACCCTAATAAAGCTATAAAAAATAAATCCCCCCGGCCGGATTTGAACCGGCGACCCTCCGGTTTCCGTTCCGGCTGACCAGGTTTCATCCAAGCCGATATTAGGCCAGTCACCTTGCATACTACAGCCGGATGCTCTTCCACTGAGCTACGGGGGGAGGACGGGCCCGGTGGGACTTGAACCCACGAACCCCCGGTGTCTTCTTTACTAAGAGCCGGGTGCTTTACCTTACTAAGCTACGGGCCCATAAAATTAATTATATAATGAGCTTTTAAATTTTTCTGTTCGCTAAATACTTAGAGTTTTCACATGATCTCTTTAATAATTCTCCATATTTTATCGTTATAGTAATGAATATTTTTTATAGCCCTTCCACGTTTCCGTGAAAATATTTTCCCTTTATCTAATATGGCTTTGCCTACTGCAATCGGTTTGTGATATTTTTCATCAACAATTATGCATAATTGATTTTTTCCTAGTCCTCCGTTAATTTCAACTATTCCAGGTATCATTACATCAGCTCCATTTAATATATGAGGTACTGCACCCATGTCTACCACAACATTTGTAAGAAAGGATGTCCCTCTTTCTAGAAATAGAATCAATGTGGGAATTATTTCTGTGTTTGGTGTACTATAAAAGTAAGGTTTACCATTTATCATATATATTCTTATATTATTCATTCTAGCCAATTCAATTAATAATTCCTTGTTGCGGAAAATATTTGAAATATTCATATATTTACCTATTTTTTCTAAGATGATTTTTTTATCCTTACGACTTAAAACATGTCTAAGAATTCTCAATTAATTCACCGCGTTATCTCAAATCTATAACGGAAAATTATTTATATACTTTACCTATACAATATATATAGAGCCGGGGTGGCCTAGACTTCTACCTAAAGAGGGGTTAGACTGGAGTGGTTAGGGCGCCGGACTCATAATCATATAAGATATCCGGAGGTCGCGGGTTCGAAGCCCGCCCCCGGCATCTATTTATATGATAATCTAAATCATGAGCAGTAAACTATTTAATCTATTTTTTAAGTATATTTTATTGATGGTAATTACATATGATTAAGGATCTTCTGGAATATTGGATTCAAGAAAATCTTAGTGAAAAATTAATAGATATTCGTCCAGATTTTTATAGAAGAATTCGTGAATATATATTAAAACTCACTATGACTGAACTTCAGGATAATAATATAGTAAAAAATATGAAGCGAAAAGAAAGAGAGTTTATTAAAAGAGTAGTAATTGACTTATTATTAATACGGTTAACAAAAATATTTTTTCTTATACGTAAAGGAGAGGAAATAGATATAGATAAATTACCCCTAGAGGAACAAAATTTTTTCATGATGATAAAAAATGAAATAGACAAGTTATTCCAAATAAAAGTAGACGTATCTGAAAGGAGAAATAAGTTTTATCCGATATCAAGTAAAGAAAATATGATTTTAATAAAATTTCTTAAATCATGTTCTAAAATAAATATTTCTAAAACAAAGATTTTAGGCCCATTCATGGAAAATGATATAGCATTTCTTCCCAAAAAAATAGTAGAAGAATTAATTAGAAAAAACATTGTAAAAATAATTTATATGGAAAGCTAATTATTTTCTACCCCGAATAGCCTTAACTAGGTTCTCTAAAGCCTTTCTTCTATCCTTTGCTTTAACTACACCAGAAGCTAGTAAGACTCCTTGAGTACCTAGATTTAATGCTGCAATTACATCGTCACCCGTCGTTATACCAGCTCCTGTTAATATAACTACTTTCTGGTTAACTTTTCTAACTAGTTCAATGGTTTTTGTAATAACCTCAGGCTTGGCTTTCGATACAGGTATTCCTGTACCTATAAGCTCAGGGGGTTCTATTGCTATCATATCTGGATTTAGCGCCGCTACAGCGGCGCTAACCTCAGGGGTATTTGCACAAACAACAGTAGTAATATTTACTTTTTTCGCCTTTTTCACTATATCATCTATAACATCTATCCTCAATCTATGTTCTGAATGATTTAACAATGTACCGATTGCACCGGCTTCTTTTATAGCTTCTAGTGTAATAAAACCTGTATGAGAGCCTGGGTCAAATGCTTCTACATGCTGGGCAAAGACAGGGATTTCAACTTCATTTGCAATTAAAGATAGATCAATATATTGGGGAGCTACAGCAATCGTTACATTATAGTCTTTATAAACTTTTTCTGCAATCTTTGCTAGCTCTAGCCCTCGTCTACCCATTGCTTCATAGTATGCTTTAAAATTTATTAAAATTATTGGAAAAT
>CAZKAY010000058.1:0-12332 GCA_964550975.1 uncultured Thermoproteales archaeon
ATTAAAGAGAAAAACTTAAAAGGATCCTTAATAATGTCTTTAAAAGACATATAACATCTTAAATAGAAGTATAATTGGTGTAAAAATTGTTAAAGAAAAGGGAAACTTATCATCAAATGTATAAGGAAATGACTGCTAGATTATCTGATATCCTTATAAAAGAATATGGTGTAAAAAGGCTGCCTGTAAGAAAAGGTGATAATGTAATGATAATGCGAGGAGATTATGCTGGACATGAAGGTGAAATTGTAGAAGTAAATCTTAAAAAAAGAAGAATACACGTAGACGGTGTTACACGAACTAAGGCAGATGGTTCTACGATTTTTGTACCTATACATCCTTCTAAGGTAATGATAACTAAGCTTAATTTATCAGATAAATGGAGAAAAAAAATTATAGAGAGGAGGAAAAAATGAAAAAAATACGAGGAAGTTTAAGGCATCTGAAAATGGAAAGAGCTCCAGCATTCTATCCTTTAAGCAAGAAAAAATATCCATGGGCTGTAAAACCTAACCCGGGGCCTCATCCATTATATAGAAGTCTTCCATTAGGAGTTATTTTAAGAGATATATTAAAGTATGCAGATAATATGAGGGAGGCAAGAAAAATTTTAGGAGAGAGAAAGGTTAAGATAGATGGGAGAATTATAACTGACTACAAGTTCCCAGTAGGTTTAATGGATGTTATTGAAATTCTTCCTACGGAAGAATTCTATAGAGTCATACCAGATACAACGAAGTATTTAAAATTAAAGGAAATTTCTAAACAAGATGCCATGTACAAGTTCTGTAGAATTGAAAATATAAAATTTGTTAAAGGAAAGAAAATGCAGTTAAATCTACATGATGGTAGAAATATTTTGATCCCAGTAAATAATGTATTTGATCCAGTTGAGAAAATATACAGTACATATGATACACTTAAAATAGAAATACCGAATCAACAAATAGTTTCATACAATAAGCTAGAAATAAATGCACATGCAATTATAATTGATGGAAGAAGCGTTGGAAAAACTGGAAGAATCGTAGAAATAAAGAGAATCTTTAAAAGAGCCCTCTCTCAGGTAACACTTATAAAAAATGATGAAAAAATAAGTACGATATTAAAATATATATTTGTACTCGATAGGGATGAAATTAATAAATTATATGGGGATTAGATGTCCCAATATGTTTTAGTTAGAGATCATCCAATGAAAACAATAAGAATAGAAAAAGTAGTTGTAAATATGGCCGTAGGAGAATCTGGTGAGAAATTAGCTAAGGCAGCTAAGGTTTTAGAACAAATAACTGGTCAGAAGCCAAAATTAATAAAGGCTAAAAAAACAATACGTGATTTTGGAATTAGAAAAGGAGAGAATATAGCTTGCATGGTTACCTTGAGAAAAGAAAAAGCAATAAATTTCCTATTAAAGGCTCTTCAAACAATTGACTATAAGATAAAAGAGAAAAGTATAGCTGATAATTCTTTCTCCTTTGGAGTCCCAGAGCACATATATTTTCCCGGAGTAAAATATGACCCTTCCATAGGTATATTTGGATTTGATGTAATAGTTGTATTTGAAAGACCCGGATTTCGAGTAAAGAGAAGAAGGAGGAGAAGGAATAAAGTTGGGAAAAAACATCTTGTAACTAAAAAAGATATTATAGAATTTTTAGAAAAAATTTTAGGCGTAAAGGTGGTGAAATAATATGGGTAAAATAAAAGCTCCTAAGAAAAGAAAATATGGCAAAGGTTCTAGAAGATGCATTAGATGTGGAACCTATGAAGCATTAATTAGAATGTATGGATTAAATTTATGTAGAAGATGTTTTAGAGAAGTTGCTGAAGAATTAGGATTTAAAAAATATGTATGAGATCATTGGATGGATTTAACCTCGTTATAAAATTCTTTTAAAACATCTAGATAATTAAGCTTACCTCTTTCAATCTCCTTCATCTTTTCCTCTACTATTCTAGACCTCTCTTCTGAAACTAACTCTCCATAATTTTTCTTTAAATAATTCAAGATAATTCTACCTCTTCTAGTTGGAACTATTCTCTTATTTTTAGATTCCAACACATATCTTCTTTCAATAAGTGTTTTTACTATCTTGGCATAGGTAGACGGTCTTCCCAAACCTCTTTCCTTCATCAATCTTATTATGTCTGCTTGAGTATATAATCTCACCGTAGCAATTTTTCTATATTTTACATCTATTATATCATATACTCCCTCCTTTATATCTAACATAGTATAGGGGAAATAGACCCTAGTAAATCCATACTCTACTACATGAGAAAAACCTTCTATCTCTTTTTCCAAATACTTATCTACAGAAATTTTATATTTAGATTTAACAATCTTGGCTGGAGGGAGTTGACTAGCAATGAATCTATTAAAAATTAAGTCATATAGCATATAATGTTTTTTCGTTAGCGGCTTTACCGTCCTAATAATTCCTTCGTTTATTAATCTTCGCAGCATACTCATATTTATTGGCCTTGTAGGTCTAATACATTCATGTGCACCACCCTTGCCCCATTCACGGGCCATAAACAGAGATTTATCTAATTGTTGAGAGATATATTCTAATGCTATCCTCCTACCTGTATCAGAAACACGAGTGCTATCTGTTCGATGATATGTTATAAGACCTAGCTCAAATAAGTCTTGTGCCAATTTCATAATTTCATCTACACCGATTCTTAGAGTTTTGACACCTTCCTCGAGAAGTAGATCTGTAGAAAATGGTGGAGGCGGATTTAAGACAACTATTTCCTTACTCACCTGACTTATCACACATTTCTTGTCAAGTATACTCTGTTTTATTTTCTTAGCCTCACTTCTAGACTTTATAGGTAAATTGTCAAATAAAATTATCTTTCCGTTAGATAAGGCTACTTTAAATGCATACATTCTCTTATCTTTAAATTCCTCTACTCTACTAACTATCCAATTTAAAACAGGCGTTTGCACTCTACCAGCTGATAGCCAGCGGCTTCCAAAAACTTTCCATAGTTTTTGACTTAACACAAATCCAATCCATCTATCTTCTATTCTTCTAACCAATTGTGAAAAGACGAGTTTCTCATTTATATCTCTAGGTTCCTTTAGTGCATTAGAAACCGCTTTACGAGTTATTTCATGAAACTCTATTCTCTTTATTTGTTTAGAATATGGAGATAATGATAATAACAAATCCCATGCAATTTTTTCTCCCTCTGTATCAGGATCAGTTCCAAGCAGAACTATATCTACTTCTTGAGCTATATTTTTTAAAGCCTCAATAACCTCTTTTCTACTTATATATTCTTTTGATTTACATACTGGACATGCACCATGATCAGTATACTGTGTTCCACACCTTAAACACTTTTTGATTGGCATATATACTGGAATGAAACTACTATCTAATACCTCTACTCCATGGAAACCCCTCTTTGTAACTAAATCATATATATGCCCACTAGTAGCCACAATATTTAATAAATAATTTTCGGTTCCTACCTCATATATAACTATATTTCCGATTCTTCTTTTTGAAGGTTTTCCATAAAAATTGGAAATAGTTCTAGCTTTATTCGGAGACTCGACTATAAGTAAAGCTGTTTTAATAGGCTCCTTAACCACCTTGCTGGATTCGCCTTTAAGGATCGCCTTAACATTCTCTCTATCTCTATCAATTTCATTAAGAATTTCATCAATATTTACATCCATATAATTTCTCCAATCTATATCATCGATGTACCACTTTGTTTGCCGAATTAATCCACTTAACAGTTTTTCATCATCAACAATTACTATAGATAATCCTTTAGTTATACCTCCAGCATACATTCTCGAAGTTCTACCAGATGCCTGAAGATAAGTCATCGTATCTGGAATATATATGTATAATTTCCCATCAATTTCTCTCACGGAAAGAAAACGAGACTTTTTAAGATTATCTATAACTGATTTATCACTTAACATTTTTTGAAGAAAATCTCTTAGCTTAAAAACTTCATCTCTAACTATAGCCAAACTACCCATTAATTCTGTACCCTCTTTAATAGAAATAAAAAGTCTTTGTAATGCTGCCTGACTAAGCCCACTAATTCTCGTTTTCAATCTCAGTGTGATTCTATCCAATTCCTCTAGATATTGAGGAGGAAGGTAATCTCTAATATTAAATGCTATTTGAAGTAATCTTATAGGATTCGCCGCCTCTGGGATTTCCAAGGAAAAAACGAATCTAGGTACCCCCGTAAATAAAGCATATCTTACTTTTTCAGGTAAATCTAATCCTCTAACTAATAAACCATAATATATTGCAACTCCTATCAATACATCTAAAGACCCTTCTATAAATTCATTTAAAGCCTTTTTTCTACCGGCGTATACGACACCTGCTCTAACACCCTCATTTTTTAGAAATGTACATAGACTCTTTGCATAATCTATTCCCCTATCTATTGGTACGAATATAAGCCCTCCTTTGCCGAGTCTTTTCACGATATTTGCTATTAGTGAAAAAATCTTCTTCTCTGAGGGGGTATAAATATATAAATCCTGTATATTTCTTAAAAAACCTGCTCTTGAACCAATTTCGAAACCAAGTAATTCTCTAAACAATTTTGACCTTATACCTCTTACTCGGCCAGTAGCTGTTGAAACTACGAGTATTCCTATTTTATTTTTTCGAATAAATTTTTGAATCTTTCTTTCATCACTACTAATTTCATCGATTAATTCAGGTGGAGGTTGTCTCTTTCTACTAAGATAAGATGCAAACATTCTCTTAGTATAAAGTAACTGCATCGCTGTGTCTATGATTTCACTAGTAAATCCAAGAAGTCTTAAAACTCTATCAATGTTTTTTGAAGTTTTCAGTAAAGAATCTACATCATCTACAAAAATGAAATCAAACCTTTGATCTACGAGCTTCTTAAAGCTTCTTGAAAGAAAATGTGATGTAGTTATAAGTATATCATATTCTTTCTTCTGAATTTTCTCGCTGATTTCTCTTCTTTGACGAACTGGTATATCGCTAGAATAATATATAATTTTTACCTTATGTTGACCCAAAATCTCATTAAATGTATTCATCTTGTCAACTACTTGTTTCACTAACAGTGTTGTAGGAAGTATAATATAGCATTTTTTACCATATTTTGATGCTAAGAAAAGCGCCATTATTATGCCGAAAACTGTTTTTCCAACTCCTGTTGGTGCAAGAATTGCAAAACTTTTATTCCTAAATACCCTTTTTGCCCATGTTAACTGTGCAGTCCATGGTCTATTATTTAGCATTTTTTTAAAGAATTTACTAAAGTTTTCGCTAGCTAATTCTAATTTATAGATTTCTCTATAATTTATAAGCCTTTCATTTTTAGAGAGCTCTTTAACTAGAATTCTCCTATATTTTATCGACATATCTAGCTTCTTTCTTAGCATTAGGTATTTTTCAATATTATTTTTAAGACATTTATCGCAGGGTAGACCTAGTAATAACCTTTCATCGGAAATCTCATTACCACAATTGGGGCAAATCTCCATAAATATAGCTTTCATATTTTTAATAACCCACTCGACTGAGTACATTTATTAATACTATCATAAAATTGTAGTCTGGATATTTAAATATATTTTAATTAGGATAAAGGCTTCTAAAATAAAGATAATTCCTATATACTTGAACAAAAGAAAAAGAAACTGAATTTATTTTAGAAAATTACTCCTTGCTTTTTTCAACAAGGTAATTCCAGAACTTTTCCACATCTTGCTTCAATTTTTCTAATAACCATTTATTTTCGGGTCTAAGCAAATGTTTAAATCTCCCTTGAAGTTTCAAATAGTCCTCAATCGGTCTTGGTGTTTTTACAAATACATTTATTTTATATTTTCCCTTTTCTACTTCATACAAAGGCCACATTCGTGTTAATACTGCAAGTCTAGCTATCTCTACAGTTAATGCTGGATCCGATCGCCATCCAGTAGGACATACTGCAAGGAAATGAATTACTGCAGGGCCTCTTACGGCATCAGCTTTTCTAATTTTATTAAATAGGTCTACGGGATAAGCTAAACTTGCTGTAGCAGCATATTCAATACCATGAGCTACGGCTATTTCAATTAAACTCTTTTTTCTCTCTAATTTTCCTGGAATAATTTTTCCCGCAGGACTAGTTGTAGTAGCTGCTCCCCTTGGTGTGGCTCCAGATCTCTGAATACCCGTATTCATATAAGCTTCATTATCATAGCAAATATATACAAAATCATGACCTCTTTCCAATGCCCCGCTTAAAGACTGTAATCCTATATCGAAAGTTCCTCCATCACCGCCGAATACAATTACATGAGGCATCTCTTTACCAAATTTTTTATGTAAAGCTTTAAAGGCCGCCTCTATACCACTTCCAGTAGCTGCTGCGTTCTCAAACGCATTATGAACCCATGGAATCTTCCAACTTGAATAAGGATAAATTGTTGTAGCAACCTCTAAACATCCAGTTGCATTTATAACAACTTTAGGATCCGGTATCGCTTTTAAAGCTATTCTAACCATAGCTGGAACTCCACATCCAGCACATAATCTATGCCCTGGAGCTAATTGATTATACTTGTCTCCTGGAATATCTCTAATAGTTTTAATTAAATTTAAAGAATTATTCATGTTTATCACCTATTCTCTTACACCTACCCATATTTCCTTCTCCTCTATTACTCCTTTCTTTGAAATTTCCAATGCTCTTTCGAATATATTTTTAATTTCTTTAGGCGAGGTTTCTCTGCCGCCTAATCCATATATTATATTTAATAAAAGTGGTCTATTTTTTAAATGATATAATGACGCTGCTACATCCTTAAACAGTGGTCCTCCAGGCGATCCGAAATTTGGAAACCTATCCATAACTACCACTACATTAACATTCTTTAAAACATTTATGATAATATCCTCTGGAAAAGGTCTGTATAGAGTTAAACTAACTACTCCAACCTTTTTACCCCTCTTTCTTAATGATTTAGCTATACTTCTAAGATTCCCTGCCATCGAACCTAGAGCCATAACAACTATTTCTGCATCCTCTATTCCATACGTCTTTACAGGCGAATATTTCCTATTACTAAGCTCCGTATATTTTTCAAAAACATTCTTTATATATGTATATGACTCACGCATTGCTACTGCTTGTTGTTTTTTAATCTCCATATAATAATCATATAGCCCTAAAGGACCATAAGTAACTGGACTCTTAAAATCTATAGACATTTTATAAATTGGTCTCTCATCCCTTACTAACTTAGCTACTTCATGGTCATCAAAAACATAGAGATCTGCTAAAGAATGACTTAAAATAAATCCGTCTAAATTTACTATCGCTGGCAACATTACATTATCATTTTCAGCCATCATAAAAGCTTGCAATGTTAGATCATAAGCCTCCTGAACATTTTCAGAAAAAAGTTCTATCCATCCTGTATCTCTAGCCGCCATGGCATCATCATGACTACAATGAATATTTATAGGAGCAGAAAATGCTCTATTCGCAATAGCCATAACTATCGGTAACCTAAGCGAAGAAGCTATCCACAATATCTCATACATTAATGCCAATCCTTGACTGGCTGTAGCCGTAAATACTCTAGCTCCAGCCAACGCTGCACCTACAACAGTCGATAACGCGGAGTGCTCTGATTCTACAGGTACGAATTCAGCGTTCAGTTCACCATTATTAACATATTCACTTAATCTCTCAACGATAATTGTTTGAGGAGTTATAGGATAAGCTGCGATTACATCCACATTTACCTGTTTCACCGCCAGTGCAACAGCTTCATCTCCATTCAAACCTATACGTTTTACCATCCTATTCACCCTCTCTAACCATAGTTATTGCTTTAGTCGGACAAACATTCTCGCATATACCGCATCCCTTACAAAAATTATAGTCTATCTCGACAGAATTATCTTCATGACGATATATAGCAGGTTCAGGACAATATACCCAACAAAGAAGACATTTTACACATTTCTCTCTATTCAATATTGGCTTTAATGCCCTCCAACTACCAGTTTTATATTCCAGACTTGTAGGTGTATTAGTTATAATTCCGCCTATAGGTATTTCCCGCCAATTCTTCAACCTATTCAACTTTTTTCACCTCATCATAAGCTCTCTTTATAGCTTCTTTATTTTTCTCTACTAGCACTTTATTCTTAAATTTTTCTTCTACAGCTTTGTATATAGAATTAATAGAAACTATGCTAGACACCTTAATTAACGCCCCCAACATCGGCGTATTATAAAAAGGCCTATTAAAGATATCAATGGCTATGGTATATGCATCAACTGCATATAAACTTAAATTTAAATTCCTAGCTTTCTCAATCAAATTACCATGTATCTTTGATGCATTAACCACCATCAATGCATTCTCCTTTATACCAGAAGTTATCGATTCCACATTGATTAGTAACGTTGGATCTATAACTACAACTATGTCGGGATTATATACGCCAAAATGCATATCTATTGGTTCCTCATCGATTCGCGTAAATGCATTTACTGGCGCACCCCTTCTTTCAGGACCAAACATGGGCCAATGTTGAACAAATTTTCCTTCTAATAACGCAGCTTTAGCCAGAATTTCACTTGCAGTAACGACGCCTTGACCACCTCGTCCATGCCATCTAATCTCAATCATCTCTAAAACCCCATCATTATTGATATGATTTACATATATAAGTGTTAACTATTAGTCCAGACCGCCAATTCGCAATTAATATGTAGCATATCTAACTATTTTGATAGGGGTTTGCTTTCCCCTAAAATTTAGAGATGTAAATTAATAATAAGCAAACCCTCCCAAACACTTTGAATTGATTCTATTTGGTACTGTCAACTTAAGGTTTATTGAAGGGGTTCGCTTCTATAATATATGGCAAACCAAACTCTCAATGAATAATTTTGAGAGATGTATTGGCTCAGAAACATTTGGATGAGCTCTATTTAAGCGGAAAATTAATATATTTGGTAGAGGATAAAATAAATGTGCATAAAATGAAAGAAAAGGATTTATCTATTATTAGTGGATTGCCCGAAGAATTATTACACTATGAAGAAATATATAAAGATCAACAAATCATTAAAATACGTTTAGAAAGAAGAAAAAGGCGTAAAGATGTTACAATTATAGAAGGAATAGATGATAAAAGTATAGATATTGAGAAAATAGCTACCGAGTTAAAAACAAAATTTGCATGTGGAGGGACTACAAAGAATAGCAGAATAGAGCTCCAGGGAGATCATAGAATAAAGGTTAAAAAAGCACTTATAGAAATGGGTTTTCCTGCTGAAAATATTATCGTTGAATAAATGAATTATCAATTATATCGGACTAAAAACAAAATAATTAATCTAACCCTAACTTGTTATTTCATTTAATGAAACTTAAAATTAAACACCACAAAATGAGTATAGATTTAGAATTATTTACCCTTTCTTCTACCCGTTCTTTTAGGAGCAATATGACCCACTTTTGCTCCTGGAGGAGCATTTCTAGGCGCTGGAGTTAAACCCTTAGGATGACTTCCTCCTCCTGCTGGATGAGCATAAGGAGACATGGCTTTACCTCTAACTGTAGGATACTTCCATGATTTACTTTTTGAAATATGATAAGCCTTACCCGCTTTTAAAAGTGGTTTCTCTATTCTTCCTCCAGCAGAAATTATTCCTATCATTGCACGTGCACGTCCATCTACCTCTTTCGTTCTTTTAGACGGTAATTGTATTAATACTTTATTATTCGTATGCGTTAATACTATTGCATATGTTCCACTCGCCCTAGCAATTTTACCTCCATCACCCGGAGCTAATTCTACATTACATATACGGCTTCCATCTGGAATGTTTTTTAATGCCAAAATATTTCCCAAATTGGGAGGAGCCTCTGCACCATAAAGTATTTTTTGTCCTATAGCTATACCTTCTGGTGCTGGTAAATAACATGTTACATTGTCCTCAAATTTTACCTTCATTATAGGACAGGTTCTTCCAGGCTCATGTAAAAGGTCGACAACGTATCCTACTATAGTTTTTTTATAGAAAACATTAGTGAGATTTCTATATTTTGCCTTAGCTATATGTTTCCATCTAGGTGATTTGAAAACAGACCCTCCTTTTCCTCTTCTTTGAACTATTAATCGTTTTCCCATATATATCACTAAATTACTCCTACTTTACTTGCTAATTCTTCTGCCTTATATTCCTTAAAGAGTTTTATATAAGCCTTTTTCTCTCCATGAATAGTAATTAATGTATTTACTTTTTTTACTTTTGCATTATATAGTTTTTCAAAAGCCTCTTTTATTTGTTTTTTAGTAGCATTTATATTCACTATAATGGTAATCGTGTTATTCTCCTCCATAAGTTTTATAGCTTTTTCTGTTACCACAAACCTTATAATAATTTCCTCAGGTCTCATCAACCCCACCTGCTTCTAATGAACTCGATAGAAGACTCAGTCCACAGAGTTAGTCTGCCTGGTACACCTCCTGGAGCTAGATCCTTAACCGAAAGATTTTTTACATCAACTATATCTATTCCACATAAATTTCTTGCAGCTTTTCTAACTCCCTTATCCTCTTTTATTATAATTAATATACTTTTTCCCTTCTTATATCTCCTCTTTCTCATTTTACCTTTTCCTGAACGAATTCGAATTTTCTCTTTTACTCTCTCTATATCTGCCCACAATCCTAATTTTATTAAAATGCTCCTTAGTGTAGATGTTTTTTGTATATTTTGAATATCATCGGAAATAATTATTGGTAGTTTCTCTTTTTCATAAAAAATATGTCCTCTCCTTGTAACTAAATCATAAATCCCCGTAGCTGCTATAGCCGATTTTATTGCAAGTATTCTTTCCTTCTTGTTTATTTTTTCTATAATTTTTTTCATAGTTCTAGGAGGATGAGCCCTTCGACCACCTACTGTCATAGGAGCTAGAGCAGCTCTCATAGATCCCTTTATCCTAGGTACTCGCGCAATCCCGAGACCAACTCCTCTACTTTCTGCAGTTGTCCTTTTACCAGCTAAAGGATCACGCCCCTGAGGTTGAATAGATGACGTAAGCGATGAAATAAAGGCTCTCCTAATTATATCGATTCTTATAGGTGTACTAAAAACCTTTGGTAAAACTATCTTTTTTATAATTTTTCCCTCTAGATCATATACAGGAATCTCCCTTCTTATATTTAAGGTACCTTCAATTTTCAAATAAGACATAAAATTCACCTGATACTTATGTAGGTAATTTTAGGGGGTTCCTTCATAGGAGACTTTGCTCTAATAGGCTCTCTTAACCTTATCAGTCTCTTTATAGCCCCTGGTACAGATCCCTCAAGAATTATAAAATCATTTCTAATTACGCCGTAATGTTTAAATCCACCTTTTGGATTAACCTCATTAGGATCCTCGCCTATTTTCAGAATAAGTTTGTTATACTCTGTCCTCTGATGAAAACCTGTTTGTCCAGGTCTTGGGGTTGTGAACATTATTGCTGGCTTTGTGGGTCCTACAGATCCTATTCTACGATGCCCCTTCCTATGTTTATGCCATCTTGGAAGAATTTTCACCCCAAATCTTTTTATAACACCCTCAAACCCCTTACCTTTAGTTATAGATATAACATCTACATATTGCCCAGACCTAAATACATCCTTTATACGAATCTCTTTTCCAATTATATTAAATCCTAGTTCTGTAGCATTTAATTTGTCTCCACTTATAGGTATCTCCATAATTTCTGGGGTTTTTTTACCTATATGAGTTAACCATGGCTGTGTAATGCATATAGCTCTCACCTCACTAATATTACTTAGATTATCCATTATCTCTTTCTTAGCCACTTTACTAACCCCTTTACTCGAAGTTTTTATCTGTGGTATTTTCCTAAAAACATTTTTAGGTAGCTCCTTTGCCCATATTTCCTTAAAAATTTTTAATCCATATTGATTATTGGAATAAAAACGTAATCCTCCTACGAGTAACGGGGGGGCTTCTAGTATTGTTGCCGGACAAAATATTTCTCTGCCATAAAATGGACTATTAGGATTGTTGTCTATCCTAAACAAGTGAACCATACCCACCTTATAGCCAACGAAACCTAAAAGCTTTACATCCGAAACCCATAGAGGCCAATTTCTAATTCTACCTATAATTCTCTTAGAATATTTTCTAGGATAATATGCCATCGAACCTCGTCTGGGCCGTCTATTCCCCCCCATATAAAACACCATTAAACCGCTAAATTAATTCCTTGCATTAATAAAAATTCCTCTATTTATTTTTTACCTATTCAT
>CAZKAY010000059.1:0-12332 GCA_964550975.1 uncultured Thermoproteales archaeon
TATCTGGGACCTTCAACCGTATATACGATGCCTCCGCTGAATGGGTCGATTACAACCGCTACTTCACCTACACCTACATATCCTATTGATGTGGATAAAAATATTGGTAAAATAATCGCTAATACAAATATGATTACAACAATTTTATTAATTACTTTAATGTTCGTATATCTATTCATAGTTATCACTACCTATCCCCCAATATATTCTTTATCTCTCTAACAGCTTTAACCGGATCCTTAGATCTCAAAATATATCCCCCTACAACGACTACATCTGGTTTTATTTTCATTATTAGTGGAAGATTTTTTGGATTTATTCCACCAGCCAAAAATATTCTAATATCTGAATACATTTTCTTCAATTTGGCAGCTTCATTTAATAATATTGATATATCTATTCCCCTTCTTCTCTGAACATCTACACCAATATGTAGACATATATTTTTAATACCTAAATCAACTATTTCCCCAACCCTTTTCTCAATATCATCTATATTAATAGTATCCACAACTATTTCACCACCATATCTTTCGGCAATACTTAATGCATCCAAAATTGTTTCATCTTCAGCTAATCCTAGTAAGGTCATCATATCTGCACCACTCCTAAAAACTGTCTCAGCCTCGATTCTACCAGCATCAATAGTTTTTGTATCAGCTAAGATAACTGTATTGGGAAAAATTTCTCTGAAAAGCCTTATAATAAACACTCCATATGCTTTTAGCAATGGTGTACCTATTTCTAATATATCTACTCCACTATATACAGATTTACCCGCAATTAAAATAGCTTTATCAAAATCTGTTAAATCTAATGCAACTTGAAGTTTAGTCATATTCTTAGCCCTCCTTCTTAGCTTCCTTGCCCTTCTCCTCAATCAACTCCTTTAAACCCTTTAATCCAAATATACTGAAAGGTATACCCGCCTCAGGAATATTTGCTGGAATAAATATCAGTGTATTTGTACCTGGTTGCTGACCAATTTCATATAACATATTCATCCATCTCAGCATTAAAGCTATCCTATTTTTCGCATATATTTGTGATGCCTTCATCATTAGTTCGGCTGCCTGCCATTCAGCCTTAGCTAAAGTTACTCTAGCCATCCTCTCTCTTTCCGCTTGAGCTTGCCTAGACATAGCATCTTGTAGTATTCCGGGTATTATTACATCTCTAATTTCAACTGAAATCACCTTTACACCCCATTCCTCAGTCTTCTCGTCTATGATTTTTCTAAGCTCTTGTCCAACCATCTCTCTATGAGACAATAATTCTTGTAGCTCTATTCTACCTATAACTTCTCTAAGCGTTGTCTGTGCAGCCCATCTAGATGCTGACTGATAGTCTTCAATATTTAGTATAGCTTTTTCCGGGTCAATTACCTTTGCATACATTACTGCATCTACATTTACAGGTACATTGTCTTTGGTCAACGTTTGTTCAGATGAAAATGGAATGGTCTGTATTCTAAGAGATACTTTAACTGGAATTCTATCGATTAATGGAATTACATAGATTATACCTGGACCCTTTAATCCAAGATATCTACCTAACCTTAGTACTGGCGCTCTCTCCCATTCCTTTATAATCCTTATACCGCTTAGAAAGAATAATACTACGAATAATCCTATAAATGGCCAGAATATTAGACCTATATCTTCAATTTCATTCATATATTTCACCAAATAAATATATTGATAATGCTACTTATACTATTTTTGTTTCTCCACGATTAATGTTAATCCTTCACGTCCAACTATCTTTACTCTCTCACCTTTCCTTATCTTTCTTCCAAGCGTTTTAGCACTCCAATATTCCCCCATAACTCTTACCTCACCTCTCGGATCTATATCTGTTGTAGCTACTCCTACAGATCCGATCAGCTTCTCTACACCTACATGAGGCTTCCTCCTCTGAACACTTGCAACCTTATATACTATTATCATGAAGAAGGATGCTATGAATGCTCCTGTAAATAGGGTATACATCCATATCTTTGACACCTCCTCCGAAGTTAATAAAAATTTGCTTAAAGGTATAAGCATCAGTGAGCCTAAGATTATTAGAAATGTTCCAGCTAATACCAATATGCCTATATGGGTTTTTAACTCTAATAACGTTAATATAAATCCAGTTAAAATTAGTATTATTCCAGCTATTTCAACACCCATAAATCCCAGACCTATAAGTGATATAAATATCATTATTGCACCGAGAATTTCTGCACCAAATCCAGGAGTCTTTAAACCTATCAAAAATATGTATAATCCAAATACCAGCATTAAGATCGATACCAGTGGATTTGTGATAATTTTGAGAATCTTTATTTGAGGACCCTCTTCAACTTCAATTATTTTAGACTTACTAATATCTTTAAACACCCATTTCCCACTATAATTTCCTATAACACTATTCTTATCTACAAGCCTCCATCTAATTTCACCCTCCTCCCTATACGAAATGAGAACCTTGTCCTCTAATATTCTTAGAAGCTCATCCACACTATCAGCTATAAAGTCTATTAAATTATATTTTCTAGACTCGTATGCACCTAGGTTAAGATTCTCGGTTATAAACATTTCAGCTACAGTCTCATTCCTATTATGTAGACGGGCATGATGTTTAATTAAAGCTACAACAGCGTTAACTATCTTAGACTGATTTACATATATTATACCTGTAGGAGTTAACTCCACTGGCTGGGCTGAACCAACACTTGTACCACTGGCCATTACAGCTATATGTGCGGATACCAGTAGAAATGCTCCTCCACTCCATGCAGTAGCACCTTGAGGATAAACATATACACATATGGGTATTTGTGAAGACTCTATCATAGACATTATGTTTTTAACAGAATCCAGCATTCCTCCCGGTGTATCTAGCTTCAATATAATTAATTTAGCGTTTATTTTAGAGGCATATGATATTATGTTTTCAACATATTTCTCTGACGCTATATTTATTTCCCCATTAAGTGAACCTATGATAACTGTATTTGATTCTCCTCCATGAAAAGATATGGGTGAAAGAATACTTAGAATTAGGACTATATGTACTAGTAGTATTTTAGACTTCATACAAATAGTATAATCGTATCGAACAATATAAATCTATATTTTTATCCCAATATCCTTTATCTCATGCGGCTTAAACCTGATTTCACCATTTTCTCTAATATTTTTTCCAAGAAAATCTGTTTCAAAAATTTTGTTTATCTTTTTAAAGAACTGTATTTTCAATGGAGTTTCAGCACCCTCTATCTCAAACATTCTCATAACAATACCTCTCCAATCCATGAATAAAGATGATAAAACTATGTTTTCTCTAACTATTTTTAGGAAGCTATAGGATTCCGGCAGCTTTCCTCCTCCTTCTACATCAGTAACATATATTAATGGATTTAAATATTCTTCAGCAATTCTATATATTTTCCATACCTTATCTTTTCCATGGAAGTATAATGCATATTCAAATTCATGTCTATCTATGGCTGGCAATATTGGACATTTCCTAAACCTCCTCAAACACTCTGGATCAATCGTTATTAAAAGTATGTTTGAAACAATATTTTTCTCCAACATGAACCCAGAACCCTGTTTGCTAATGAATGTTACACCGAAATCCTTATCCGAATAATCTATAAAGTTGTGTGCACCAAATACTTTACCCATTTTACCATCACTTCTCTCACCTACATCATATATCTCCTTCTCGATACATATCTTCTCTAAATAGAATGGCTTATAGACCCTTAATTCTCCATTTAAAATACTTACTGGAAATATTGTTCTAAACCTTCTCCCAAACTTCTTTGCATCAATAATTGTTCTAAATTCTATTCTAGGAATATTATCATATAAAATTATTTCAATGGAAACGGGGTTTTCAATATAATTAAACTCTATTCTAATTTTAGCTCTAATTGGACCGTTTTCAATGACCTCGACTCTGCTCGGCGAAAACTCTGAGGAAGAATATAGCAATCCTATTACTTCACCAGTTAAGCCTAAACTCTTATTCTCAACTTTCTCGCATAAAATGCTATTTCCAAAATAAATTCCCACACCTCTCCTATTATCTATATTCAAACACTCCCTTCTAAATCTTTTATCAAATATGCTTACTATATGACCATTTGCAATCATAATTCTATAGAAATTGTTTTCCAAGACATAAAATATTGTCTCACATGTCTCTTTAACAAATATTTTTAGATTTGAAGAATATTTAGGTTCATGCATTGTTGGAACTACATAATATACATTATATCCAAGCGATGGAACACTTGCTCTAAATATTATCTTAGCTTCCTCTATAGAGCCATCTAATCCATATTTTATATAGATTTTCTGATATGGTATTTCATTGCCATTTCTATCAATTATCTTAAAAAACTTATATCCATTAAATGGATTGAAAAATATTTTTACTTCAACTATATCATCTCTATCCCATCCCAGCTGATTAAATACAACTATGGGCTTATACTTCTTTGATAGAATAATATTATCTGAAATATGTTTTAATGCACTGTATAATAGGTTTTGAACCCTATCTTCGATATATTTGAAATTGTTTAAAGCATTCTCTAAGTCCTCCAGATAAAGGTATCCTAGGGAATTATGATCCTCCCAAAGTACCTCTCTAATCCAAAGTTCTTCTAGAATTTTTCCAGGATACTTGTATCCAAATAAACTTGCTATCGTACAGAATTTTTCACATGTCAATAATAGTGATACTAGTTCTCTCTGCCTTCTACGAAGTCTATCTCCCCCAACTCCATATAAAGCTGCCCAGCTGACATTGTCTAATGATCCGGTAATAGTCGGAAAATTATTTTCATCTTTAATTGCCTCAAAATATTCTGTAGGAGTCGAAATTTTTAGGAATGGCTTTAAATTTCTTTTATTCCATTCCTCCACAAATTTTACTAATTCTCTATATGGTGGATCCCAATCCCCACCTTGATAAAATAAGATATACCTATGGTTTGAGAAATTAATGTATTTTTTAACTTGCTCCAGAAAATCTTTCTTAGATTCTTCGAAATCTTTATATCTATTCGGCTTCCATGCAGATCCATATGGAGTCCTATTACATAAAATCTTGCTTCCATCCGGTGACTGCCAGTAAAAATTCATCGGAAACTTTAGCTCATTATATAATTTAAATGGTCTCTCAAATTTTAGAAATCTATATCCACATTTCAATGCTATTTGTGGAAGCTGTGAAAACATTCCAGTTACATCATTTAACTGTAAAACTATGTTTTTAAAACCGAATCCAAGCATCTTCTCTAAAAATCTTCTTCCATATATTATATTCCTTATAAACGATTCTCCACCACAATATGTTGATGCGATTCCAAGTAAATGAGGTGTGCTCACCATTCCACATGCAATATCAATTCTCCCATCCTTTATATATGATTTTAATTTATCTCTAAGCTCTGGATAATCTATCCAGAAGCTGAAAAATGTATATACCTTATCTAATCCAGTCCATCTATATCTAGGATATTCTTCAAGAATTTTTAATGCCTCCAGCACTATCCTACTATTAACTTTACATATATCTTTTATAGAATCTCCTAAATAGTATCCCCAACCCCAGTCTATATGAGAATATGGTACAATAAATATAGTATCATTCATAAAAAAAGAATGGTATATTGAATATTTAAGATTTACTCACCATACTCTTCAATTATATGTTTTATAATATCACTTGTACTTGAATACATATATTTATCATATTTTTTCTTCAATCTCTTTATTTCTATCTTTAACCCTTTCTCTGACACAATCTTTCTGATCATATGTTCAAGGTATATTTGATCAGGACCTAGCAATATTATATCTGGTCTATATTTTTCAATAACCTTCAATATGTTTATATTCTTATATCCTAGATAAGCTTCATCAACATATTTTATACTTCTAATAATCTCCAATCTCTGTTTCTCAGGAATTATTGGTACTTTATTTTTAAGTTTTTTTACAGTGCTATCTCTAGCTACAATTACAATTACATATCCATATTTTTTAGCCCTCCTCAGGAGATATAGATGGCCTGGATGAATTATATCGAATGTTCCTCCAACAACCACTCTCCTAATCTTTCTAGACCCAGGCCACTTAAAATCTATTTTACCAAGCTTTCTAAGAGAATCGAGTAATCCTTCACCATAAGCTATACATGAAATACCTGTAGCATATTCTCCTTTCTCAAAATAGTATCTAGCATCACTTAAATAACATTTAGCTAGATCAATTATATCTAAAACATTTTTATTTCTATCCAATATCTTTAGAGATTCAAATGCTTTTTCAAGATTAATTATATATTTTTTAAGCAATATTTTTTCCTCCATATTCTCCTCCAAATAATCTTTTATCCGCTCCAGCCAATTTTATAAGAGATTCGATTTCCATTGGGTGAAGCTTACCTGGAATTATTAATGAATAAGGTGGCTGGCCGAAATCCATTTCAAGAAGTTTTCCAAGAGTATTACATACTATTTTCTCATCCTCAGACCCTATTCTGGCAACACCTATACCTATAGTTTTTAGACTAATAATTTTTCTCCCAATCTTATTCTCTAATTCTAAAAGTATCTTTATGGCTTCACCTATAGTCATATATTTTTTCTCATCAACTCTGATATCCAGTAAAAAAAGCGTGTGAAGATTATTAGATAGATTTTGATGCAAAACATGATATGGTGTCTCCGGGAAATATCCATATCTCTTATCTGGAAAAACTATTGTAACAATTTTTCCAAACTTATAGCAATGTAATCCAATTGAACCATATATTGCAGATATTATTGATGAGGCATGTATAGTTTTTACACTTATACCTCTATCTATAGCCATTAATCTTATAGAATTATGAGTGGTAGCTATAAATGGATCTCCGGGTACAAGCAATACAACTTTATGTTTCTCGGCCAGACTTAAAATCTCCTTTCCACTAAGATCCTCTAAGTCCCTTCTATAAACTCTTCTAATCTTCCTATTAATAAGCTTCTCAAATCTCTCTATAGAAAAACCTGGTATAATACTTGTATAAAGCTCGATGAAAATATAATCAGCACTTTTTAAAATCTCAAAGCCCTTGAGGGAGATGTCCTTTATTCCAGATAAGCCTAAACCCATGAAAATCAATTCACCCAAATTAGACACCCTTAGGGAAACTCTAATAAGATATAATTTTAACTAGATATATAATGAATTATATTTGATTAAATTTTTAACTATGAAAATAGATAAAAACTGTATGGATAAAATTAATAGATTAATTGAAATCTATAGGAAGGATGTTAGGCTAGTTGTTGGGCTAATGTCTGGTACATTGGTTGACAGTGTCGGTGCAGTTTTAGTTAAGCTAAGAAGTTCTGGATTGGGAAAATTAAACTAATGATAAGGGTGAGCAATTCTTAAATTTATATGAAAAACCTTCTAAAACTACTGAAAGAGAAGAATTTGGCCTTAAATTTTCTAAAAAGTTATTGAAATGGCCTGAGGAAATGGGCATCTTATAATAATGTGCTCACAGCTACCGGTGCAAGTAAACCAGTAGTTATGGATAAAATATTAATCTAAATATTTTATATAATGATGTGAGAAAATGAGTAGTATTGCACCTATAATTGATAGGAGAAAAATCTCTTTAAACTATTTGCGAGGTAAGGTTATAGCATTTGACGCCAACAACATGTTATACCAGTTTTTAGCTCTAATAAGAATGCCTAATGGAAGTCCTCTAAGGGATAGAGAAGGTAGAGTCACATCACATTTAGTCGGTCTAGCATACAGAACAACTAGAATTATGTTGGAGTATGATATTAGACCTGTCTTTATATTCGATGGTAAACCCGTTACTTTAAAAAGAGAAGAATTGGAGAAGAGAAGGGAGGCTAGAGATAAGGCGAGTAGAGAATGGATCGAGGCTTTAAGGAGAGGAGATTATAGAACTGCATTTTCAAAGGCTGTTGTCTCATCTAGACTTACATCTAGTATGATTAATGATGCTAAAAAATTTCTAGATTTGGCAGGTATACCATATATAGATGCTTTCGCTGATGCAGAGGCTCAAGCAGCATATATGGCTAGGAAAGGAGATGTATGGGCTGTAGGTAGCAGAGATTATGATTCAATCCTATATGGTTCTCCTAGACTTATAAGATATATAACTATTTCTGGAACAGATTTTCTTCCAAGCAAGGGTGTCATAAAACCTCTTACACCAGAATTAATTGAACTTGATACAGTATTGAAGAACCTCAATATAAATAGGAGACAGCTCATAGATATAGCTATCCTAATTGGAACAGACTTTAATAAAGGTGTTTATGGAATAGGGCCCAAAAAAGCTTTAAAGCTAATTAAAATATATGGATGTATAGAGAAACTACCGTCAAATATACTTGAAAAGATACCTAAAAATTTTAATGAAGTTAGAAATATCTTTCTAAATCCACGTGTTATAAAGGAGTATAGTATTAAGTATAGGAATCCTAGAAAGGAGGAGTTATATCAATTTCTTGTAGAGGAGAGAAGTTTTTCCAGAGAAAAAGCTGAGAAAATTATAGAGCGTTTAGAAAAAATATCTTTTAAACTTAGGCAGACTAGTATTGATTTATGGTTAAATAAATGATTACATAGATTAAATATTGGAGTATGAAATAAATGCTGTAATTACTATAGCCATACAATAGGATTTATTCGTTATATATCCTTATCTCATATATTCTTGCACTACTATCTCCATTTGAAGACAATATTTTTATCCTAACTTTTTTTGACTTCACTTTTCTAAATCTATGTATCCTTCTTCTATGATAATTTCCTCTAACCTCCAATATTTTCCTCCACTTATTATTAACATATACTTCAATATCATAATCTTTTACACATTCGGGTACTCTATAGAATGGTGGAAAATCCTTTGTATCTACATGTAAATATGTATCAAATGTTAGATATATTGTGTTAAACTCAGTCTCATCTTCAAACTCTATGATCAATGTTTGGGGAAAATCTTTTTCTGGATCAGATATCCATATATTTGTCCACCTCTCAGGTCTCGCAACTCCGCTTATGACATTTTCACCCATATATGGATATGATAGAGGTTTCAGTCTCATTGCATAGACATCTTTTATCTGAATCCATTTTCCAAGAATCTCTCCCTTATATGCTGAAGTTACTCCTGGAATAGGTTTAGATTTAGCTATAGATATGTTTTTACATCCATGTATATTTATTTGATATAGTTTTTTAGGATTTACCTTAATGTTTAGGTTAAATTTAATCCATCCCTCAAACCCCTTAGAAACATTTTTCTCAATAGATTTTAAAACAACTCTATTTTCATTAAAACTCCATATATCTGTGGCGGGTAACAATTCTATTCCAATAACCCCATCTATATTTGATTTAACATAGAGCCATATTTCATCAATCCTATCCTCACTTACTGGGAATATTTGAGACCTATCTCTCTCCAAGCTAAGGTATTCTCCAGTGGGTTCGAGCATTAATGGCATTGTTGAGGATACATGTATCTTTGATTTTCTAGCTAAGTCTTTTGGATCCTCGTTTGAAACATATGGTATATAGCAGTCATCTTTGAGAAGTGTTTGCTGAAGTTCTTTAATTAAAGTATTGTTAGAGGCGATTTCCCTAGGAGTAATATTTCTCTTAACACACATCGAAGCTGTGGTTCCCGCAGCCTGTCCTAGAATAGCACATGTCAACATGAGTCTAGTTGAACCTAATGCAACGTGGGTTACAGATATATCTCTGCCAGCCATCAATAGGTTTTCAATATTTTTTGAATATATGCATCTAAGTGGAATACTATATATCCTAACCCTGGTCTTCTCCCAGTATTCAGGATCGTCCATAGAGGGTTCAGGAGCCCTATTTTTAGCCAATATACCTCCCATTGTATGCACATCTATAAACCATCCCCCATATCCTATTCTATCTGGAAAAATTCTCCCACTCTCCAAGTCATTTTGATTTAATATATAGTCTCCAATAAGCCTTCTACTCTCTCTTTTACCCAAAACCATTCCAACCCAATCTAACGCCTGTTTTTCAGAATCATGTATACCTGTATTCTTTATATGATCCCATACTCCTAATAAATGTCTTAATACCTCATCTCTAATTCTCTCATTATCCTCAATTGTATTAAATGGTGCTCCAACCTCGATCCACCAATATCCGGAATATTCTTTCCATCCGTATGGGGTATCTTTAGGTGGATGCCCCCTCTTATATAATGAATCCTCTGTGGAATATCTTTCAATCCATGATGGAGGACTAAATATACATTTCCTTCCAGTATATATTGATTTAAAAAGTAATGAAGACCCTTGAGTCATTTTATCTGAATCTTTAGGTGCAAGGGACTCATTGAACTCTTCCCTAGACTCTCTTCCAATCCTATATTCCGCTCCAGCAGCCGCACCGATTGTACCATCTCCAGTGCAATCTATAAAATATTTTCCATATATAAGGAATGTTTTTTCCGAACCTAGCTGTACAGCAATTACAGCATCTATATGTTTATCATCTTTCATTAACACTCCAATCGCATGAGTATTTAAATGATATTTTAGATTTGGTTCCCTTAGAATCCATTCATATAAAACTAGATCCCATACAGAGTTTATTCTGCCACTTATAAATAAATCATGGTTTCTAGCCCTCTCCTCTATAAGAATTTCCTCAATAATTCCGGTTTCACGAGCCCATCCATTACAGTTGTTTGCACCACCAGGGGGAACTCTAATCTCACTGCTAGAATTTCCTCCAAATACAGGTCTATTCTGAATAATAACTGTTTTACATCCATGTCTAGCTGCGGCGATAGCCGCACATACTCCAGCTAAACCTCCACCAATAACTACTACATCATATCTCTCAGAAACAGTTTTTCCAGCAAGTTTAATTCTCTCTTTAATCATATTATAATGGCTACTGTTAACGATATTTAAATTTAATTTATATTGATGATATCTATTGCTGGTGAATCTTATCTTAAAATAGATTTGATAAATATATCTCCCTTCTCATACCAAAAAACATATGAATATTTTTTATTTGAACTTATATAGTTAAATATAGATGTAAATGCTAGTGAGGCTGCTAGTGAGCCTAGCGGTCTAAACTCTATTCTAACACATACGTCTCTAACCTGCTCTAAGATTTTCTGAATCCTATCTCTCTCAGCTATATCTGGTAAATATGTTTTTTCATTCCAATCAATGTATCCGAAATTTTCAGTCACACCTATAAATATAGTATTTACCCCTACCTTAATTGCAGCCTTTTTAGCTATATGTCTAGACTCCAAGTTATCTACAGACACGATCATCAAATCAATCTTATATTTTCTAATGAAATCAGTAAGCTCCTCAACCCTATTGATATTTCTATATATAGGTATTACTGTTAGATCTGATAGAATATTTAATAGTGCCATTAGCGCTGAAACCTTTCTTTTACCACTATATCCTTTAGGATAAATGCTATTATCATAGTTTTCTGCATCCACTCTCTCCCTATCCACTAAAACAGCTTTCTCCATAAAGGGTATAATCTGTGGAATCAAATGTGAAGCTATAAATCCGCATCCAAAAAATAATATGTTAAGCTTTTTCATCCACTTTCACCGGATAATAATTTTAAAAGATACCCTGGCTTCATAGTCTCTTGAGGCCTTTGGGGGAGACTTATCTCCGATAACTCTTCCTCCAACGGTCTTACTTCTTTAATTATCCTGACAACCTCCCTCTCTTTTAAGACTTTCGATGTAAATGACATTATTTGCCGAAATATTTTTAAGAGAAGACTTGGATGAAAACGCTCTACAGGTATAACTGCATGTGGATAATCCATTTCTACAGGCGCTCTAGATCCACAATGGATAACTATTATCGGAGGCTTTTCCGCCAACTTAGAATATAATGGAATTATATTTTTAACGCGAGGTTCAGTATTTTCATCAAAATCTGTTATAAGTAATATTGCTTGCGGATATTCCTCAATACTTCTTCTAGCTAGACGTTTATAAAGTAATAATAACCCCGCTCCTATAGAAGTCATCCCCTTAGGTATTAGTTCATTTAATTTTTCTCTAGAGACCTCATAGGCTATATTGGAGAAAGCTATTATGTCTGTTATCCTACCCCCAAGTCTTGTAAATACTTCATATAATTTTCTCGTAATATCTATTGCCGCATGCATTGACGCAGAAACATCTACTATTATAGCTATCCTCCTAATATTTATCCTACTCATCTCCTC